>CAOKMR010000001.1 GCA_948469815.1 uncultured Clostridiaceae bacterium
GATATATCCCAAAATATCTTTGGGTGTCGTTGCGATTACTTGTATACAAGCACAATAACATGGGAAATTTGTGTAGCAAATTTCACTGGAATCCTTTTATCAAGAGGATATATCCCAAAATATCTTTGGGTGTCGTTGCGATTACTTGTATACAAGCACAAAAAATCACAAAATAATCATCATTTGGCGTTGTTACTGTTCAGTCGATTTCCATTCAACGTACACTAGTACGCCTCATGGAATATCTCTTTCACGTGCCTAGCCAAATAATAATTCTTTTGCGATTTTATATAATTATAATATCAACATAAGGAAATATATAAAAGAATAATATAAAAGAAAGGAAAGAACAAAATGAAAATCTTAGTATTAAATTGTGGAAGTTCATCATTAAAATATCAATTAATTGATATGGAAACAGACGAGGTAATAGCCTCAGGAAAATATGAAAGAATAGGAGAGAAAGAAGCCTTTATAACACACAAAGCATGTGGAAAAAAAGTAACAATAGAACATACTGCTATGAATCATACAGAAGCAATAGACTTTACATTAAAGCAATTAGTAAATCCAGAATATAAAGTAGTAGAAAGTCTAGATGAAATAAATGCTATAGGACATAGATTAGCTCATGGCGGGGAAAAAATTAGTGAATCAACTATAATAGATGACAATGTCGTAGAATTATTAAAAGAATGTACAGATTTAGCACCTCTTCATAATCCAGCAGGAATTATGGGAATTGAAGCTTGTAAAAAGGTTATGCCAGGTAAACCAATGGCAGGAGTATTTGATACTGCATTCCATCAAACTATTTCTAAAGATAAGTATCTATACTCAATTCCTTATGAATATTATGAAAAATATGGAATACGTAAATATGGTTTCCATGGAACATCCCACATGTATGTTTCTAAGAGACTTGGAGAAATTTTAAATAAAGACATTAAAGATCTAAAAATTGTAACATGTCACTTAGGTCAAGGTTCTAGTGTATGTGCTATTAAAGGTGGAAAATCAATAGATACATCAATGGGATTAACTCCAGTAGCTGGTTTACCAATGGTTACACGTTCAGGCGATGTAGATCCTTGTGTTGTAACTTTTATAATGAAAAAAGAAAATATGACACCAGAAGAAGCTGATAATATGTTAAATAAAAAATCTGGTTTAACAGCGGTATCAGGTATGGTTCCCGACTTTAGAGAAATAGAGTTGGCATCTTATGATGAAAATAATGAAAGAGCACAAATTGCAATAAAACAATTTACTTATTCAATAGCAAGTTATGTTGCAAAATATGCAGTTGCTATGGGTGGAATTGATTATATTATATTTACTGGTGGAGTTGGCGAAAATCAAATAAATATTAGAAAATCTATTTGTGAACAATTATCATTTATGGGAGTTAATATAGATGTAAATGCTAATGATATGCATGGAGAAGAAAAAATGATTTCAACAGCTGATTCTAAAGTTAAAGTATTTGTAATTCCAACTAATGAGGAGTTGGTTATTGCTAAAGAAACAGAACGTTTAATTAAATAATAATTGCCATTTGGCGTTGTTGTTCATCGAAAGAAAATCCTCAACGTACACACGTACGTTTCCGGTATTTCTTTCTTGAACGCCTAGCCAAATAACAATTATTATTTAATTATATAATATATAATTAAGAAAGGAAGGGTAAAAGATGTCAAAAGTACTAGAAGATATTTCAAGAACATTTAATGAATTCTTATTATTACCAAACTTAACAACAGAAAAATGTATATCAGAAAATGTATCATTAA
Organism: uncultured Clostridiaceae bacterium; assembly: GCA_948469815.1. Lineage (GTDB taxonomy): Bacteria > Bacillota > Clostridia > TANB77 > CAG-508 > CAKPSH01. Next base: position 1,794 of record CAOKMR010000001.1, read on the forward strand.
GGACACCTCTTGTTAAATTTAGAAAAGGAGAAGAACCAAAATATTCAGCAAATATCCCCATGGTATCAGCTATTATGCAATCTGTATCAGGCGAAAAGATGGGTGTAGCACTTGCAAGAGAAGGAGGAATGGCTTTCATTTATGGTGCTCAATCAATTGATGAACAAGCATCAATGGTTTATAGAGTAAAAAAACATAAAGCGGGATTTGTAATAAGTGATTCTAATGTTAAAAGTGGAACAACATTAGGAGAAGTTATGGATATTGTACAAGAAACAGGGCATTCAACTGTAATTGTTACCGATGATGGGACAGCTTCTGGAAAATTTCTAGGAATTGTAACTAATAAAGATTATAGACCATCAAAAGATGATAGAAATGCACCAATAGACAATTTTATGACACCAAGAGAAAAAGTAATTAGTGCCAAAAAAGGAATTACTCTATCAGAAGCCAATAATATTATATGGGAAAATAAAATCAATTGTCTACCAATATTAACAGAAGATGATCATTTAAAGTATTTAGTATTTAGAAAAGATTATGAAGAAAGAAAAAATAATCCAAACTCTTTATTAGATGAAAATAAACGTTATATAGTAGGTGCTGGAATAAATACAAGAGACTATACTGAAAGAATACCAGCCCTAGTAGATGCAGGAGTAGACATATTATGTATGGATTCTTCTGATGGATATTCAGTATGGCAAAAAAACACTATTGAATTTGTAAGAGAAAAATATGGTGATGATGTAAAAATTGGTGCAGGAAATGTAGTAGATGCTGAAGGTTTTAGGTATCTAGCAGAAGCGGGAGCAGACTTTATAAAAGTTGGTGTAGGTGGAGGCTCTATCTGTATTACTAGAGAAACCAAAGGTATAGGGCGTGGACAAGCAAGTGCATTAATTGATGTTGTAAAAGAAAGAGATAAATATTATGAAGAAACTGGAATATATATACCAGTTTGCTCAGATGGAGGAATTGTTCATGACCATCATATAACAATAGCATTAGCACTTGGTGCAGATTTTGTAATGATGGGAAGATATTTTGCAAGATTTGATGAAAGTCCCACAAGAGTATTAAAAATAGGAAACAACTATGTAAAAGAATATTGGGGAGAAGGTTCAAACAGAGCAAGAAACTGGCAAAGATATGATATGGCAGGAAAAGCTAAAGGTACACTTACATTTGAAGAAGGAGTAGACTCATATATTCCATATGCAGGACCATTAAAAGACACATTAGATGTAACAATATCAAAAGTAAAATCAACAATGTGTAACTGTGGAGCAATATCAATCCCAGAACTACATGAAAAAGCAAGATTAACACTAGTATCAGAAGTAAGTATTACTGAGGGAGGAGCTCATGACGTTATATTAAAAGAGATTGACAAATCATATAAAAATTAAATCTGTAACTTAATAAAAAGCATGATAAACTATCCCTCAGTATACTGAGGGATAATTATCTAATAATACATTATTTAATTATGATAAGATTTTACATTTACTAGATTTTTTATAATTTGTATGATAAAATTTATATGAAAAATAAAGAAATATGTCTGGAAAGGAAGGAAATTAAATGAAAAAACCAGAATTATTAGCACCAGCAGGCTCTTTTGAAAAGGCAAAAATTGCATTTATGTATGGAGCAGATGCAGTATATTGTGGAACTGCTTCACTTTCCTTAAGAAGCAGAGCAGAAGTAAATGATGATGATTTAGCAAATACAATAAAATATGCTCATAGTATAGGAAAAAAAGTATATGCAGCTATAAACATTTATGCATGGGATGAAACATATGAAGAAATAAAAAAACAAGCTAGAATGTTAAATGAACTTAAAGTAGATGGAATAATTGCATCAGATGGAGGAGTAATAGATGTCTTACATCAAGAAGCGCCTGATATTGATATACATATTAGTACACAAGCAAATGTTGTAAGTGCACATGATGCAATGTTTTGGTATAAAAATGGAGCAAAGAGAATAATTTTAGCGAGAGAATTATCAAAAGAACAAATAAAATATATTATAGATAATACGCCAATAGGATTAGAAACAGAAATTTTTGTACATGGAGCATTATGTTTTGGATATTCTGGAAGATGTTTTTTAAGTGATTTCTTAGCTTCAAGAAGTGCGAACTTAGGAGACTGTGCTCAAAGTTGTAGGTGGGCATATAATTTATATGTAGAAGAAAAAAATAATCCTGGGAATTTAATGCCAGTAGAATATGACGAAAAAGGTACGTATATATTTTCATCAAAGGATTTATGCTTATTAAAAGAAATTCCAGACATTGTATCAATGGGTGTTGATAGTGTTAAAATTGAAGGAAGATTAAAAACAGAATATTATTTAGCAAGTGTAATAAATGCTTATAGAAATGCAATCGATAATTATGTACAAGATCCCAACAATTATGACTATACAAAATACCTAAAAGAAATTGATAAAGTAAAAACTAGAAGTCTAACAACATTTTATTTTAATGATAGAAACAACAAAGACTTTCAAGAATATGAAGGTAAACAATATAATCCACACTATGAATTTGGTGGAAAAGTATTAGAATATAATATAGATAAATCAATTATAGAAATTAAAAATAAATTAACAGTAGGTGATACTTTAGAAATAATAATACCAGGAAATATAGATGTTTATACTTTTAATATTGATAGACTATGGGACTATGAAACAGATGAAGAAATTGAAAGTGTAAGTCCAGGAAAAGCAGGACAAAAAGTTAAAATTCAATTACCAATTAAATGTAACAAAGATTGGATATTAAGAAGGAAAAAATAAAAATGGAAACATCAGAATGCACATTATTGATAAAATTGTAGAGGCATGGTGAATCATGCCCGTAGAAAGAATATAAATGGAAGGAAACAAAAATGTTAAACAAACACGAATTAGAATTAAGAATGAATCAAGCAATCGAATGGATAAAAGAATATGTAAATAATTCAGGAGCAAATGGAGTTGTTGTAGGAAATAGTGGAGGAAAAGATTCCGCTACTGTAATTGCGATGAGTGTTAAAGCATTAGGAAAAGAAAAAGTACTTGCAATTTCTATGCCATGTAGTTCAATAAATGCAGATTATGATGATGCAAAACTAGTAGCAGATACATTTGGAGTAAGATTTATAAAAAATGATTTAACTAAAACTTATGAAAAACTTGAAGAAGGATTAAATAAGTCTATTAAGGAATTAGGTATAAATGAAATAGAAAAAGAAGCACAGATAAATATTAAACCTAGACTAAGAATGGTAACATTATATGCAATAGCTCAAACATTAGGGTATCTTGTTATAGGAACAGGAAACTTATGTGAAGCAATGGTAGGGTATACAACTAAATGGGGAGATAGTGCTTGTGACTTTAATCCTATTGCTAACTTTACAGTACCAGAGGTTTTAGCAATTGGAAGGATGTTAGGAGTACCAGATAAAATAATAAATAAGCCACCAAATGATGGCTTAGGAGGACAAACAGATGAAGAAAAATTAGGAGTAAAATATACACAAATTGCAGAAATGATTGAAACGGGAGAAACAGAAGAAGTTGCAAAAAAAATTATAATAGAAAAATATAATAAGTCAAGACATAAAAGAACCCCAATACCAACTTTTAATTTTAATCGAATAAATTGTTTATACAATGAAAAGGAGAAAAAATAAAATGAATCAAGAGAAATTAGAGTTAATAACAGATTTTTATGAATTCACAATGTCAAATGGATATTTATTGAAGAATATGAATGATATTGCATATTTTGATATATTTTTTAGAAATGTACCAGATAAAGGTGGATATGCTATTGTTGCTGGACTAGAGCAAATAATTGAATTTATAGAAAACCTAAAATTTGATGAAGAAGATATTGAATTTTTAAGGAGTAAGAAAATCTTTTCAGAGCAATTCTTAAATTATTTAAATGATTTTAAATTTAGTGGAGATATATGGGCAATTCCAGAAGGAACTGTAGTATTCCCAGGAGAGCCATTAGTTACAATAAAAGCACCAATGATAGAAGCACAACTATTAGAAACAGTTTTATTACTTATGATAAATCATCAAAGTTTAATTGCGACAAAAACAAATAGAATTGTAAAAGAAGCAGGAGGAAGACCTGTAATGGAATTTGGCGCAAGAAGGGCACATGGGACATCAGCTGCAATATATGGTGCAAGAGCAGCAATCATTGGAGGAGCTATTGGAACTGCTTGTACATTAACAGCAAAAAAATTCAATATCCCCGCTTCTGGAACAATGGCACATAGTTGGGTACAAAGTTTTGATTCTGAATATGAAGCATTTAAAACATATGCAGAAATATATCCAAAAGGATGTACTTTATTAGTAGACACATACAATACTTTAGAAAGTGGAGTTCCTAATGCAATAAAAGTGTTTGATGAAATATTAAAACCACAAGGAATAAGACCAGTAGCAGTAAGATTAGATAGTGGAGACTTAGCATATCTTTCTAAAAAAGTAAGAGTAATGTTAGATAAAGCAGGATATGAAGACTGTAAAATATGTGTTACAAATTCTTTAGATGAATATCTAATATCATCACTTATAAAACAAGGTGCAAAAGTAGACTTATTTGGAGTAGGAGAAAATTTAATAACTGCTAAAAGTGATGCTGTATTTGGAGGAGTGTATAAATTAGCAGCAATAGAAAAGAATGGAAAAATAATACCAAAAATAAAGATAAGTGAAAACGTAGATAAAATTACAAATCCAAGTTTCAAAAAAGTATATAGATTTTATTCAAAAAATACAAATTATGCACTAGCAGATGTAGTTGCATTAGCAGATGAAGAAATAGATGAAAATGAATATGAAATCTTTGATCCACAAGCACCATGGAAGAAAAAGACATTAAGTAATTACTATGTAAAACCACTTGCTGAAAAAATTTATGATGGAGGTAAATTAGTTTATAAATCTCCTACATTATCAGAAATTGCTGAATATAAGAAAAGCCAATTAAACACTATTTGGGAAGAGGTAAAACGTTTGGATAATCCACAAAAATACTATGTAGACTTATCAAAGAAACTATGGAATTTGAAAGATAGTATGTTAAAAAATAAAAAGTGTTAGATTATAGAAAAGTAGAAATATTATAAAATAATAAAGGGAGGAAAAAATATGTTAAGACATGTATTAAGTGCAGGACAATATACAAGACAAAGTTTAGAGGAATTATTTGATTTGGCAAGTAATATAAAGGCAAATCCAGAAAAGTATTCAAAATCAATTGAAGGAAAGATTGTAGCAACAATGTTTTATGAGCCAAGCACAAGAACTAGACTTTCATTTGAAACAGCAGTATTAAGATTAGGAGGACAAGTTATATCAACAGAAAATGCTTCATCAAACTCTTCTGTAAAAAAAGGAGAAACTTTAAAAGATACAGTTAGAGTATTACAAAATTATGCAGATGCCATAGTTATTAGACATAGTGATGTAAACTCAGCTACAGATGCAGCAAGTGTATCTAGAGTTCCAATACTAAATGCAGGAAGTGGAAAAGGAGAACACCCTACACAAGCATTATTAGATATGTATACAATAAGAGAAAAAAGAGGAAAAATAGATGGAGTTAAAGTAGCAATTTTAGGAGATTTAGTATATGGAAGAACAATACATTCTTTAATAAAATTATTAGCCTTATATAATGATGTTGAAATATATGGACTAAGTAAAAAAGATTTCATGCTTCCACAAGAATATATTGATTTCTTAAAAGAAAAAAACATAAATTATACAATATGTAATAGCTTTAATGATATTCCAAAAGATATTGATGTAATGTATCACACAAGAATTCAACAAGAAAGATTTGAAGGAGATTTTGGAAAAGAAGAATATATTATAAATAAAGAAGTATTAAGTAATTTTTCTGAGAATACAATAGTATTACATCCATTACCACGAACAGGGGAGATATCAGAAGATATAGATGATGACCCAAGAGCTTTATACTTTGAACAAGCAGGAAATGGCTTATATATTCGTATGGGACTATTATTACAAGCATTTAATAAAGAAGTCGTTGAATAGATATAACAATAGCGCAGGTAATCACAAAATTCATTTCCTATTTTAGCTGTACGAAGAATGGTCTTTTTTATTCCATTCTTCGTACTTTTAAATTATTTCATCATATTAAACCACTCTGAATAAACATCTGTTGTTATATTTAGAAAACCAGATTTTTTAACATCATCATTTGCAACAAGATTTACAGTTGCAATTATTTCATTATTTAAAGTATAATTTGCAACCCCAATTTTTTGTCCCTTAACAATAGGAGCTTCCAAATTTTCATCTAAAACGATATTTTGAGTAACACTACTTTCTAATCCTTTTTTAATAACTACAGACGCAGAAGATTCAAACACAGCTTCCACAGTTTGAGATGTTCCTTTTGTGATTTCTGCAGTTGTAGCAATATCCCCAGTTTTTCCAAAAGACACTCCAGAATAATTAGTAAAACCATAATCTAACAATTTTTTAGCTTCAGCAAAACGAATTGCAGTTGTTGGTGCATGCATTACTACTGCTATAAGAGATAAATCATCTCTAGTAGCACTAGCAGATAAATTATATAATGCAAGACCTGTTGAACCAGTTTTAAGTCCAGTACATCCATTATATGTACGAAGCAATTTATTTGTATTTACTAATTCTGATTTTCCATCACGAAGAGAATCCATATATATAGTAGTATAATTAGTAATCTCAGGGTGATTAACTAAAAGTTCACGGGACATTAAAGAAATATCATATGCAGATGTAAAATGATTATCTTCATCAATTCCATGGCAATTTACAAAATGTGTATCATTCATACCAAGTTCTTTAGCTCTTGTATTCATTCGTTCAACAAAGACTTCTTCAGAGCCAGCCAAGTATTCTGCCATAGCCATAGTACAATCATGTGTATTTCAATAAAAGCAGGAAAAGCAAAAGCTATTTAAATAAGTAATTTAAAATAGTAATTACCTATAAAAGAATATAAGAAAAATTAAATTTTGAAAGATTTAAGAAGGAATTAAAAAGATTAGTTTAATAAAATAATGTTTTATAAATTATAAAAGATGTATGAAAAGATCATACGTCTTTTATTTAAACATTGAAGGAGGTGATGAGTATATGTGAATGAAGATAATAAGCCAGGATATTATGCAGTAATACCATCTCAAGTGCGATATTGTAAAGAACTTAAATTTTCAGAAAGGTTACTATATGGAGAAATAACAGCTCTTCTAAATAAAGAAGGGTATTGTTTTGCTAGTAATCGTTATTTCGCAGAATTATACAATGTTATACCAAGTACAGTTTCAAGATGGATATCGCATTTAGAGAAATTAGGTTTTATAAAGGAAGTCTTAATAAGAGATGATAAGAAACAAATAATTCAAAGAAGATTGTTTACAATGGATATGGATTATAGAACTTTTTTAGCTTGTACCTATGGGCAAAATAAACAATACCCCTATATTCAAAATGAGCAATACCCTATAGGCAAAAATGATAAAGATATCAATTTAAAATATAGGATAGATAGATTATTTGATTATATTATAAATAAACCAGGTGAGATTCTAAAAAATGAATTTTCATCAATTAATGATTATAATAAGTTTTGCGTAATTCTTAAGAGGCTAGAAATGAACTATACAAAAGAGAGCATTTCAATATTTACAGAAGAAAACGTTCAGAAGATAAAAATAATTATTTTTTGTATAAAAGAATTGATGTCTAGTAGTAAAAATATACTAATACCAAATCTTAATAGACAGAGGTTAATTAATATATATGATACTTGTAAAAAAGTAGAACAAGAAAACAAAGGTACAAAAAATGAAATTAAGAATTACTTTGAATATTATTACGCAAGTGTAATTAACGATTTAGAAAAAAACAAAGAGCAAGGAGGTTTATAACTTGATAAAACCCTATAATTTAAGTGATAATTCAGTAAATTTGAATTTTATGCTAGGTAATATGATGGAGAAAAGTTTTTTTTTATAATAGTTATACTAGCTATATTGATAATAATAAGTTTATTAACTTGGTTGATTCGGAGCCAAAATAAAGTCCGAAAAAGTAACAAAGCTAGGAGTAAAAAATTTTATATTAATTTCAGTTCTTGAAATATTCATACTACTAATTCCTTTAGTTATTGCTTTTTTTAAATAAATGGAGGAGAAAGATGAAAGAAATTAATTTAAAAGAAAGGAACACAAATTTATTAAAGATATTAAAAAAATTAAAACTAACAATATTAACAACACCTATGATTTTAACATTTGCTAGAGTAGGAGTATATGCAAGTTCTATAAGTACTGCTGAAGTAGAAACAGCAACAGAAAATATCAAAAATGCAGTAGTAAAACTAGCGATGCCAATAGGCTCAATTTTAATGTTTGTAAGTATAGTAATTATAGCACTAAAAATGATTGCCAATTCAGGAAATCCAAATAAAAGAACTGAAAGTATTGGTTCATTAGCTTGGGTAGCAGGAGGTTTTATGTTATTAGGATTAGCATTAATTGTAAGTGGAATTGTTCTTTCTATTGCTACTAATGGTTCAGGACAAATGATAGGAGGAATTTCATAATGCAGGTTTATCAAGTACCATACAATTTTGAGCATGAAGAGAAAATATTTCGGAGGATATGTTTCTGTCAGACAAGCACTATACCTAATATTTGCAGTAATGTCGATACTGTTATTTTTTTTGCCCTTTATTGATATACTGATAAAAATAATCTTATTCCTTACAATTGTTGGAGTATGTACTGTATTTGCTTTTTTAAAAATTGATGAGACAAATGCAGATAAATATTTTATTTATATTTTTAAATTTTTAGTAAAAAGAAAAATTTATATTTTAGAAAGGTAAAAAGATGGGAATTACAATATTTTTTATATTAATAAGTATAGTTGTAGCTATATCAACAGCTATATATGTAAAAAAGAATAATGCTTTTTATAATTTTAAACCTAAAGAGAAAAGTAGTGTAAAAAGACTAAAGAAAAGTATTAAAGAAATATGGGGAATTAATTTAATAAAGGATAGTATTATTACAACACAAGGACAACATTCGATAATAATAGAGCTTGGGAGCATAGAATATAAATTACTAAACGAAAAAGAGCAAGAAAGTATAGATACTGCCTTAATAAATATTAGTAAAACAATGTCTTATAGGATGCAATTTTTTAGTACTATAGTAAAAGTAGATACTAGTGAGAAAATTGAAGAAATCATAGATAATATGCAAAAGCAAAAAAATGAAAAAATGATTGATTATGGAAGAAGTATTATAGAATACCTAGAAAATATTATGCAAGAGGAAGATTTATACGTTAGAAAAAATTATTTAATAGTTACTTCATGTGAAGAAAGGACAAAGTCAGAAGCAAATTTAAAAGAATTTTACAATAATTTAAAATATGGTTTATCGAATATAAAGATTAGTGCTAAGTTATTAACAGATGCAGGAATTGTAGAATTATTGTATAGAGAATTGAATAAAGATTCGACAGAAAATATTGAAGATATTGTAAAGAAGGGAGGATTAGATTTTTATGTTCAAAGCCGAGAGAAAAGAACAGAGAATATCACTTAAAAACGAAAAAAATAGAAATAATAAAATATTTAAACAACAAGAAGAAAAAGACATATTTTCTAATGTACCAGAATTAATTGAATTACTTGTTCCAGATTGTATCCACGAAAAAAGAGATCAAATTGTACTTGGAGAAGAGAGATTTTCAAGAACTTTTGTATTATCTACATATCCATCAAGAACATGGTTAGGATGGCTAGACAGAGTATTTAGCCAAATAGGAGATATAAATCTTAGTATTCATGTAGAACCAGTAGAAGATGATGTAGTAATAAGACAATTAACTAAAAAAGTAACAATTCTGGAATCTGAATACCAAACTTATCAATCAAGAGGGAATATAGAGCTATTACATCCTTTGGAAAAAATGATTTATGATTACGAGGATATTAGGAAAAAAATCCAAACAAGCAATGATAAGTTGTTTTTCATTACTATTCTTTTGAGAATAAATGGAAAGAATATAGATGAATTAAATAGTAAAACTAATATTTTGAAAAACGAATTTTCAAAAATGTCTGTAAAGGTTAGAACATTAAATTTTAGGCAATTTGAAGGGCTAAAGGCAAATTTGCCTTATAACATCTCTAATATCCATGATTATGAGAGAAATATAACAGCACAGGGCTTAGCTACAATGTTTCCAATTTCAAATTCAAATGCCGAATCAAGTCCAGATGGAGTATTAATAGGTAGAAATTATTTTACAGGATTACCTGTTTATTTAGATACATTTAGTAAAGAACTTACAAATCCACACTTAGCAATACTTGGTGAATCAGGTGCAGGAAAATCAGTAGCAATGGATATTATTGGTTCAAGGAGTGTAGTTACATTAGATAGACAACTTGCAATACTAGATAATGAGGGAGAGTATAAAAAAAGAACAGATAGCTTAGGAGGAAGAATTATAAAAATAAAACAAGGAGTGCCATCAGGAATTAATTTATTCGATATAGAGACAGAGGAAAGCTCAAATGGAATTGAAAAAGTAGATATTTTAGGAAAAGTAGCAGAAATAAGAGCATTATTAGCAGGGATTATGAAAAACTATATGGATAGAACATTAAATGCCAAAGAATTAGTTGATATAGAAACAGCAGTAATAGAAACATATGAGGAAAAAGGGATTACACAAGATAAGGAGAGTTTATTTAAAAAAGAAGTAGGAAAAGTAGAGGGAAAAATTATATTAAACAAAATAAAGAAGCAAATGCCAACTTTAAGTGATTTTCAAAAAATATTGGAAAAAAAGGATAATAGCAAAGAGTTAGCAGAAATACTTACAGGTTTTTTAAGAGGTAAATCATTAGGTATATTTGATTGCAATAGTAATGTTAATGTAAATGATCAATTAATTGATTTTGATTTATCAGAGATAACAGATGAAGTTACAAAATTTTATGCTAATTTAGTAATAACTACATGGATTATAGAGAAATATATGAAAATAAACAATAAATTCACTAAAAAATCTATACATATTGATGAGGCATGGACATTAATTAAATACAAAGAAACAGCAGATTTTATGGAAATTCTTGCTCGTAAAGCGAGAAAGAGAGGAGTATCACTTACTATTGCTACACAATCACCAGATGAACTTGTTTCATCATCTCAAGGAAGAGCTATATTAAACAATTGCGATACAACCCTTTTGCTGAAACAATCGCCTATGAGTGTAGATAAAATAATATCACATTTTAAATTGGCAGAGGGAACGAGAGATTTTTTATTGAAGTGTCAAGCAGGAGAAGGACTTTTAAATAAAGGCGGAACAGTCTCAGCAATAAAAATAGAAATGTTAGATAGAGAAAAAGATATTTTAAAATTACATAGATAGGTGGTGGAGATATTGAAAGTGAAGAAGTGCTTTACAAGTATGATTATATTAATACTTGTTTTTTTATGTATTTTAACACATTGTGTTCAAGCTAGTGGCTTTGAGCTGGATAATAATTATGATTATGAAGATTATGAAGATGATGAGGAATCAGAAATAGAAAAGACAATTGATGCTGATGAAGGTGGATTATTTGAGAAAATTATAGCAAAAATGATTGGAGGAATAGCAGAAGGAATTTTTGATTTGACCACTAATGAAGAATTTGGAGTGGGTTTTAAGCAATATGATGAATTGATTTTTGGTAATACAGAGTTAAATCTTGCTCCATTTACAAATGAGCAATGGACGAAGATAATGCAATGGTATAGGATTATGACAATGATTTCAGGTACTCCAATATTAATTGCAGTAATTGTATTATCATATAAATTAATAATTGGTGGTTTTAGTGTAGAAAAAAGAGGAGAAGCAAAGGATAATATATTAAGATTATTTTTTGGAGGAGTAGCAATTGCTTTAGCACCATTTTTTGTAGAATTAATGCTTTATTTAAATAATAGTTTAGTGAGAATTTTAGTTTTACGAGCTAATGGTAGTTTAGATGATTTATTAGGTAATTCATTATTAACCAATATTAGAACGGGTAATGCAATATTAACAGCAATAATTATAGCTATGTTTGCTTACTTATTTATAAAATTAAATATTAAATTTATTATAAGGCAATTTACTATTTTAATTTTTACAATATTTACTCCAATAGTTGCAACCATGTGGATTATGAATAGAAGAGCAATAGGGGCATCTATCTGGTTTGGACAAATTCTTATAAATAGTTTTATGCAATTCATATATGCCTTTTTATTTTTAGTTTATCTAAATTTTCTACCTGAATCAGGAGGTTGGGCTATTAGCTTATTATGGGCGTTAATGATATTGCCATTAGCTGATGTATTACAAAATACTTTACAAAATGTTATTTCTAGAGTTGCAGGAATACAAAATGATGAATTAGCTAATAAAGGAATAGGAATGGCAGCAGAAATGGGATACACAATAAGAGCATTTGCACATCAATTTAATAGTGGACAATCTAATGGAACAATGTCATCAGGCTTATTATCAAGTTTCATGAATAAAACATCTATAATAAATAAACAAGCAAATCCAAATTCTACAACACCTGTACAGACAAAAGTTATAGAAACAAAACCAGGACAAACAAAACCAATTGAACCAAAACAACCAAATACTAATCCAATAGGAACAAAAAATCCCTTAAAAACAAACAATACAGATATTAAAGATACAAAAAATGAAGCAGGCAAGATATCTCCACTTGGAATGGCGTTAAAAGCAGGAGGAGCATTTTTAAATACAGGAATGTATGTAGCAGAGGGGAGAAATATAAAAAATAATCTATATAATACTAAGAACAAAAATAAAAGTTATATGGACAACATGAAGATAGAAGACTATAAGAGAAGAAATGAAGCTAGTAATATAGATAGAATTAAAAGGGATAAAGAAGAAAATGATTAAACAATATGTAAAAAGTAGGATAAAGAGAAAGATAATAGGATTAGCAATTTTAATTGTAAAACCTTTTATAATACCAATTATTATTGTATTAACTTTAATGTGGTTAGTTTGTTATATAACAGATATATTTTACATAGAAACAAAGGGAGAAAAAGAAGTTGAATTTAAAGAAGAATTAAAATATTATTCTGCTAAAGAATACACTGAGGAAGACAAAAAGAATTTATTTGATAGCGTAGAGGCTTTTTTAGGTGGAATATTTAAAAAGGTAATAGATTCCGAGTGGCCTGTACCTACACATACATATATAAGTAGCCATTTTGGAAAAAGACAGTCTCCAACAACTCGGTGCTTCTACATCACATTCAGGAATTGATATACTAGCTCCTGAAGGAACAGAATTAATAACTATTTTGGATGGTGAAGTAGTATTTACTGGTTGGAATGGTTCTGGAGGATATACAATCACAATAGAAAGTTTTGATAAAGTATATAAGTTTTCATATTGCCATTCAAGTCCAAATTTCATAGTTAAAGAAGGACAAAAAGTTCAAAAAGGAGAAGTAATTCGGAAGAGTTGGACCAAAATATGTTAAAGGGCCATCTAATAATCCATATAAAGATTCAACAGGAAAAAACACAAATGGAGCAACTACAGGATGTCATTGTCATTTTTCACTGAAAAAGGACAACAAGTTAATTGATCCAGAAGAATTTTTAAAAGAAGCATTAGAAAAAGAAAGGGAGGTAATTTGAGTTGGTTATAATTTATACTGGAAAACATGAAATAGACAAGATATTAGAAGAAGAAATTAAAGGTAGTATGGCTATTTCATATTTAGATTTTATTATAGAAAATGAAAAATTTGAAAACCAAACAGCAATTATTGCTACTCAAGAAGTAGAATTAGATAAATTTGAAAAGTTTTTATTTACATTAAGAGAATTAAATATTAGAGTTATATTATTATTTGCAAATGAAAAAGAAGAAAAAGAAAAAATAAAAATAGCTTTAAAATTAGGAATATATGATTTTATTTTAGGAAACTTTTATCCTAGTCAAATAAAAGATTTAATAAAATTACCAAGGGGATTTAAAGACATAGCATATGTTTATAGAAAGATGTTTAATATAAAAAAAGATAAAAGCCAAATAAACAAAAATAGTAAACTGCAATCTATATTTTCAAGAGATAAGATACATTGAAATCAAATTATACTAAGAGATAATAGAAATTAAAAGTAATAGGAAGGAGATGCAATATAAAATAAGAACTAAAATTACAGTAATTATTATAATTATATTTATGATAATATTAATAATATCTTCTTATTTCTTATTACAAAGTTATACAGAATACAAAAAAAGCAAAGATTCTAATGTTGAATTAATTAATAAAGTAATTATAGAAAGAAATAATGAAGAGAGTATAGACTGGAATAAATTAGAGGAAATAAATAAAGATATTGTTGGATGGATAAAGATAGAAGATACAAAGATAGATTATCCTATTTTAAAAGATAGTAATAAGTTAAAATATTTAAAGCACTCATTTGATGGAAGTTATAATAATAATGGTTCAGTATTTACATTGAATGAGAATCCATTTCAAGATTGTACAACAGTAGTATACGGTCATAATATGAAGAATGGATTAATGTTTTCGGAGTTAAAAAAGTATATGAATGAAAAGTTTCTTAATCAACATTCTAGTTTTAAAATATATACAAAGAATCAAAACTACCAAGCAACAATATTTAGTTGTTATTCAACAGAAATAAATGAAGAAGATAAAAATATTAAATCATTAAAATTTAAAGAAGAAATAGAATATTATAAAAGTAAGAGCAATTATTCTATAAATAATATAGGTAAAATTGAGAAAATAGTTAAACTATCAACATGTTCATACCTGAATAATCATACAAATCCAACTAATCAAAGATACTATGTTGTAGCAAAATTAGAGGAACTTGAATAAGATAAATTTAAAAAATTTTTTCTCAGTATATGAAAATCTTTAAAATTATGTTACACTCTAATTAAGGAGTGATGAAGTATGAAATTTAAACATATTATTATTTCAATATCTATATTTGTAATAATTGTATTATTAACATTAATTGGACTATATATGAAGTCAAAGTCTAATAATATAATAGAAACAGACTATATAGATAAAACAGATGCAGATGAAAGAAAAGAAGAAAGCAATACTAATGAAGTAGTATCACAAGAGGATGAAGAAATTAAAACTATGATAGAAAATGAAATAACAAATACTAATGAAAATGTTGAAAATGAGCAAGTTAAACAAGAACTAGATGGAAGCAAGATAGAAAATACAAATTCTAAATCAAAAAAAGAAGCAACTTCAGATAAATCAAATTCAAATGGTAATGCAAGTACATCTAATTCTTCAAATTCTAAAAAGGAATCTAATAGTACAAGTTCAAAAAGCGATTCTGATTCAGATAGTTTAGGTGTATATGATAGAATAGAACCAGGCACATCATGGAATACAGAAAAATATTATGGTGGAGAGATACATCAAGGAACTGATGGTACATCAAGTGCTTATTGGGAAAACACAAATACAGTTGATTTTTAAGAAAACGAATGATACATTTATAAAAAGTAATAGATAAAGTGAGGAAATATTCTTCGCTTTATTTTTTATACTTAAATGATATATAAATTATATTTTAAGTTCAAATTAATTCTTAGTATATAAGAATCTAAATATGGAGGTAAATAATGAAGAAAAAGAATAAACGAATTCTAAGTTTTATTTGTGCAGTTATATTGTTATCATCCAATATAATTACTAATATAGGAATAATATCATCTAAAGTTTATGCAATAGATGATGTTTCTATTACGCAAAATGAAATGTTAGAAGAAAATGAGATAGTTTCAAATGAAGAAAACTTAATAGGAAACGAAGAAGGAAATAATAAAATAGAATCACCTGAGAAAGAATATGACTCAAGTGAAAAGATAGAGAATTTCAAAGATATAGAAGATAAAACAAATGAGAAAATTAATGAGGGTGTAGATGAAAAATCAGATAAAGAAAAAATATTAGAAGAAGAATTTTTATTATCTGAAGAATATGGAATTATGCCTTTATCGAGTGGAGGTAATACTGCTACTGTTACATATCTTGGTTCAGTTTCATATCCAGCAGGTGCTTCAAATGCTACAAGAGTTGGCAATTTCCTTGTTAATGGAAAGCAAGCGTTTTGTATGGTACATGACAAAGATCACCCTCTAAATGGAGCTCCAGTAACATCTACTGTCTATGATAACAATTTGATTGCAAAAATATTATATTATGGATACTCAGGTCAAGAGCCATGGTCAGGCTTTACATCAAAAGAAATGGGAATTGTTGTAACGTCTCTTGCATTAGATGTTGCTTATAATGGCACGAATAGACCACGTGCCACAGCATTTTTAAATTATGTTAATTCTAAGGAATTACCTGTTCAGAGTTTACATTTTTCTAAATCAAATGTTAGTGCATTTGAGGCAGGAGATCAGCAGCGAACTGAAGAAATTACGTTAATTGGCGATAGCAAATATTCAGTTTCTTTTAATATACAGCCAGGGGTTTCTCTTCATAATATGACAAAAGGAACAATTACAGATGGATATGTAACATTATCAGGTGGAGATACATTTTTTTTGGCGTGTTCATTACAAAGTGGAATAAGTGGAAGTTGGACCTCGGAAAATATAAATAGTACAGCTTATAAATTTTCTCCAATTGTTTGGACGACTGGAAACTCTAAGTACCAACCTTTAGGTCAACTTAACGCAGAAATAGATCCTGATGCACATACAAATTTTACTGTAGATTGGTTAGCTAATGGAAATCTAATAATAACAAAAACAAATGAAAATGGGGAATTATTAGATGGTGCAACATTTTCCGTTACAGGAAATAATTATTATAAAGAAGTGGTTGTATCAGGTGGAACAATAACAATTGATAATTTACCTGTTGGTACATACTATGTTAAGGAAATTAGTGCTCCTTATGGATATGTGATTGACGAAGGAACTTATAGTACAGAAATTAAAGGAGGACAAACCTCAAATGTTACAGTATCAAATGGTAAAACTACAGCATCATTTGGACTTGTTAAGAAAAATGAAGATGGTTCAGCAGTAATACCTAATACAACATTTAGAATTTGGAATGATTCTGGTTATAATGAAACAATTATGACGGATTCTAATGGGCAAATAAACTTAGAAGGATTAGAATTAGGGGCTTATTATTATCAAGAAATTCAAGCAGCATATGGTTATTTGCTAGATAGTACAGTACATACATTAAATTTTGAATATGAAGACCAATATACAGCTACAATTAGTGGAAGTGATTCTCTAACAAATAAAGAACCTACAGGTAGCCTAAGTATAACTAAGGAAGACGTTTTAACGGGAAAATCAGTACGTGTAGATGGAGAATATCATCATGGTGATGCTTCAATTGCAGGTGCTGTTTATACACTTTATGCAAGTGAAAGAATAACTAATGTTGCAAGGACTGTTACATATTTTAATGCAGGCGATGTTATTGCTACATTTACATTTAACGAGCGAGGCATTGCAACAATAAGAATAAAAAATATGACAACAAGAGCAAAATTAAGTATAAGTGGAGACAGATTAAATGGTTTACCTATGGGAACATACTCATTAAGAGAAACTACAGTGCCTGTAGGCTATAAGCAAGATACAAATACTTATTCATACACTTTTTCATACATAAATCAAAATACACCTGTAATTCATAAGATAGGAATGGTATTTAATGATGTAAAAAGAGAACCTTTTGAAATCATTAAAGTATCCACAATAGTGAATGATACAGCAGAACTTATAAAAGATGCAGAGTTTACAGTAATACTAAAAAAATATGTTACTTATTATAATAGTTTTGAAGAGGCATTAAAACACACAAGTGAATATGCAAATGATGAGTGGTGTATGATGAAAACTGATGAAAAGGGATATGCAAAATCCAATAAATTGGCATGGGGTACTTATGTTGTTAGAGAAACTTTCACACCAGGAGATGGAACATTAAATACTGTTAAAGACTTTGAAATAACGATAACAAAAGATTCAGAAACTCCTACACAATCGTGGAAGATAGAAAACGACACACCATTCACAGCATATCTAAGATTAGTTAAATTAGATAAGTTATCTGGAAAAACAGTAGTTTACTCAAACGCAACATTTGAATTGTACAAGCTGAATGAAAATAATAGAGACTGGGAAAAGGTAAAATGCAAAGTAGGAAAAGATTACTATGATTATTGGACTACTGATAATGAGGGAAATGCATATACAGAAACAAAGTTAATGTATGGAACTTATAAATTAAATGAAATTAAGACTCCAACACGGATTTAATGAGTTAGACCATGAAGTTATTTTTAAGGTTACAGCAAGTAACAATACATGCGAATATGATAAAGATATGGATGCGTGGATAACAGTAAATATTACTAATACACAGCCAACAGGTACATTGCATATTAATAAACAAGTTGAAACAGTAGATGAAGAAAAAGGTTATACATATGTAGCAGAAGAAATTGATTATTCAAGGATTAAATTCAAACTAATAGCATCTGAAAATATAATGGATTTTTCGGATGGTTCATATTATTATATGAAAGACGAAATAGTTGGAATATACTCTGTAGATGATGATGGAACTTTGACAATAGAAGGATTACCAATGGGAGCATATAAATTACAGGAAATATCTACTTTAGATGGGTATGTTCTAGATGAACAGATTTATACAATAGAGTTTATCCAAACAGATACAGTTACAGAAGTATATGAATATACATTAGACTTACAAAATTTAATGACAACTATCGAAATTTCTAAAGTAAACATTAATGGTAAACTAATAGAAAACTGTACTTTAGAACTATATAAAGAGTGCTACAATGAAAATGGAGAAAATTATCTTGAATTAGTGGATAAATGGAATACAAGCGATAAAGCTCATATTGTAAAAGGGTTGAGTGTTGATTGCAAATATATATTAAAGGAAATAGAAGTAGCAGAAAATTATGTATTAGCAAAAGATATTGATTTTACTGTTAATAATACAGATATTCAAAAGATAGAAATGACTGACAAACAAGTGGCTATAACAAAAGTAAATGTTAAAGGAGAAAAAGTTGAAGGTGCTTATTTACAAGTTATTGATAGAAATGGAAAAATTGTAGATGAATGGATTTCTAATAGAACTTTTCATTATGCTAAAGGTTTAAAAGAAGGAGAAACATATACATTAGTTGAGTTGTATGCTCCAAAGGGATATGTAAAAGCAAAAAGTATAGATTTTACGGTTAATTATGATAAACAAACTGAAGAGATTATTTTAATTGATAAAATAGTTGAAATGAGTAAAACTGACATAGCTGGTAAAGAAATCGAAGGTGCAAAATTAAAAATCTATGATAAAAGTGGGAATGCTGTAGATAAGTGGATTTCAGAAAAAACGCCTCACCCAATTAGTAATCTGGTGGAAGGAGAAACTTACATTCTGCACGAGGATTATGCAACAGAGGGCTATACAATTGCATCTGATACAGAGTTTACTGTAACCACCGATAAAGAAACACAGAAAATAAATTTAATTGATAAAATAGTTGAAATGAGTAAAAAAGACATTAGTGGTAATGAATTGGAAGGTGCTACAATGGTTGTAACACATACAAAAACGAAAAATATAGTTGACAAATGGATTTCAGGTAAAGAACCCCATAGAATAAATAATTTGATTGAAAATGAGAGTTATGTACTTCACGAAGAAATTTCAGTAAATGGATATGTAAAGGCTACAGATATTGAATTTACAGTAAGTAGTGATAAATTCACACAGACGCTAGAGATGATTGATAAAATAGTACTAATTTCTAAAACTGACCTGATAACAAGTGAAGAACTACCAGGAGCAGAACTTGAAGTAAAAGATGAAGAAGGAAATATTATAGACAAATGGATTTCTTCAGATAAACCTCATCAAGTTGTAGGACTAGAAGAGGGAAAAACATATACGCTAACAGAAGTTACTTGTCCTTATCGGATTTGAGCAAGCAGAGAGCATTACTTTTTCAGTTTCTTATAATAAAGAAACACAGTTAATTGAGATGAGGGATATGCCTATCCTAAAAACGGTGAAAGTAGTTAAAGTAGATAGTGAAACAAAAGAAATTATAAAAGCAGATTTTAAATTTGGAATATATGAAGATCAAGAATGTACTAAATTAATAAAAGAGATTAGCTCAGATAAAGAAGATGGAAGAGTTACTTTTGAAGACCTAAGGTATGGAGTATATTACATTAAAGAAATTGAAGCACCAAAAGGATATCAATTGTCAGGCAAAATTGTAAAAATTGAAATAAATGATGATGGTACATTTGCAGATGAGGAATTGATAGAAGATAAAGACTCTATATGTGAATTTATTTATCATAATCAACCAATACCACGAATACAGACAGGAGATGAAACTAATTATATACTATTAGTAATTAGTATATTAGTTTCATTAGTAGTAATTACAACATCAATAATTATATTGAAAAAAAATAAACAAAAAATGAATTAAAAATAGAATTATAAGGAGGAATTTTTATGTTAGATATAACAGAAGTAAGAATTAAAAGAATTGAGAAAGGGAATTTTTTAGGATATGCGAGTATTTGTATAGCAGATTCTATAGTAATTAAGGAAATTAAATTATTTAAAGGCAAAGAGGGAAGATATATTATAATGCCAGGACAAAGAATAAAAGGTCAAGATCGTATTAGAAATTTTGCATATCCAATTAAGGAAGATATAAGGCTAGAGATATTACAAAAGATATTAGAAGAATATGATAAGGAAACAAAATAATAGTATTATTTATGTGAAAGGGGCAAACAGCCTCTTTCTTTTGAAAAAGGAGGGAAAAATGCAAAACAATCAATTCCTAAGAAATTTAAA
Source organism: uncultured Clostridiaceae bacterium (assembly GCA_948469815.1). Lineage (GTDB taxonomy): Bacteria > Bacillota > Clostridia > TANB77 > CAG-508 > CAKPSH01. Next base: position 22,901 of record CAOKMR010000001.1, read on the forward strand.
AAACTTAAAAGATGAAACTGATAAAATTCTTAATAATGCTAATATGTTAAATAATAAGAAAAAAGAAGAGTATTTAAGGGATTTTGAAAAAATCAGATATGAACTTTTTGAAAGTATTAGTTTAGAAAATAGGTATTCTAAAGATGAGAACATCGACTATGTAAATAAAAATTATGAGATTGAAGAAAAGCAAGGAATATTAAAAATTACTATTCCAGAAGTTTTACCTAAATTCAAAAATATAAGTAATTCAGCATACAAGAATATTATGCTGAATGTAGCAAAAGTAACTAAAGAATACAAAGACATTTTTAATGAAAAGCTGACATTTATAGTAATTATTGTTCATGAAAAGCAAAGGAATATGGATATTGATAATAAATATGTTAAACCAATTATAGATGCTTTAGTAATGTCTCAAGTAATAAAGGATGACAATTTTTCAAACATGTTTTATGCTGCTTTAGGTAAAAATGATACTATAAGTCCTTATACAGAGGTTTTTGTATTAGATGGAAAATATTTATTAGAGTGGATTTATAAAATGCAAGCTTTATTTCAAAACTGTCCAATCTAATAGTAATTTAGAAAAAGTTACATTGGTTATAAAAAGTAATGAAATAATATAGAAATCAACTAATTTAAGAAAATTTTTTCATATAGTTTAGGACATTGTTGGAAAAGAATGTCCTAAATAAAAGAAAAAGAAGATTTTTTATTATGCAGTAAAAAAGAAAGGAAAAGAAGTGAATCAATTATCAAAAGAAGATGAATTATTAATTAAGTATTTAATAGAATATAAGATTATGCTTGTAGAGGATACAAAGCTAATATATCATTCTGAATGGTATCATAGAAAAAGAATAAAAAAATTAATTGATCAAGGTTATGTAAAAAAGTATAAATTTTATTATATTGAACTCGATAAGAAAGGAAGAAAATTAGCAGGAACAACAGGAAAGGATTATATAAAAAACAAAAGTAATAAATCTTATATGGAGAGATTAAAACAGATATCTAATTTAGCAACAATAACGATAAATTCAAAATTAGTATTTAGTCCTAGTTGGAAAATAAAACAAAAAGATATATACACAGATTCGGCAAGAAAATATTTAGGAGAGTTAGTAAATGGAAATAAAAGATATTTAGTATATTATATATCAAAAAAGAAAGAAACAAAATATATACATCAACTTTTTTATGATATTAATAAAGTAATTGATCATGATGAAATTATAATTTTTGTAGATAATTTAGATAAACTAAAAGAAGAATATGATCATTTAGCTTTTGGAAAGACACACACATACATAATAATAAATTCAAGGGAAAATAGAGAATTAATTAAAAAATATGATAATATTGATTTTTATGAGCTAGTTAAAGCTATATATGGTGAGGAAAAGCAAATATTAATAAGTGATTGGCGAATAGCAGATTACGTTCTAGAAGAAAATCATTATATTATAAATATGCTGTTCATAGATACCGAGAAATTGAATGAATTAAATTGGTTTTTTCAAGAAAACTCTAGAACTAAAAAAAAAATAGATATTATAACTTTAAAAGAGAATAAGGATGTCATAAATTTACTATGTCCCAATAGTAGTGAAATCATTAGTTTAGATAAGAAAAATTTACTGAAAGGAGTAGAGAGTGAATAAATGTAGATTAAATAAGAATAGAAAAATTATTGGATTTTCTTTGTTAATTATAATAATCGAAATAATAACACCTTTAATTGTAATGTATATAGAGAAATTAGAGAAATGCTTTGATAGTAGTTATAATTTAAAACATATTGAAAATCTATTAAATGCACCAATAATTATATTAAACAACCCTATCATACTTATGGTTTACCTAGTAATTGCAATAATTTTATTTCTTGCATTTTATAATATTAAAAATACATTGAAGAATAGCAAATTAGAAAACATAGGAATTAAGTATAAACAGAAGGATGGAACTCATGGAACGGCTAATTTTACTGATGCAAAAGAATTAAATGAAATTTTACAGGTAGGTAATGAAGAAAATACAAATGGTATTATACTAGGAAAAACTTTAGATACAAATGAAATTATAATATTACCAGATGATTATAAAAATCTAAATAGGAACATTATTGTTTTTGGAGCAAGTGGAACAGGAAAGTCTAGAAAATTTATAGTACCTAATATTTTAAAAATAGCAGAACAAGATGAAAGAACAAAACAATTAGAAAAAGTAGTTGCTGAAGGAAAAAATTTTGTATGCACAGATCCAAAAGGAGAATTATATTGTAAGAATTGTAAAGTTCTTGAAAAGAGGGGGTATCAAGTAAAACTATTAAATCTTGTCAATCCATCATATTCAGATGGAATAGATTTAATAAGATTTATTGAAGAAAAAATAGATGCACAAGTTTTTGCACAAGTTGTAATGACAACAACACAAAATGTAGGAACAAAAAAACGGAGATGAATTTTGGCAAAATACTCAAGAAAATTTATTAAAAGCGTTACTATTACATATTTTTCTAGAAGTTGAAGATGAAAGCAAAAAAAACATGAAATATTTATATTCTATTATAAGTTCAGGTGATATAAAAAAAGTAGATAGAGTCTTTCAAAATTCTAAAGGAATTACAAAAATTGCCTATAATATCTATGCCCAAGCTACAGATACAATAAAACAGTCTGTAATAACTGGTTTAGCAACAAAATTACAAATATTTCAGTTAGAGGAAATTAATGCAATTACACAAATAAATGATATTGATTTTTCAAAGTTAGATAATGAAAAAGTAGCTATTTTTTGTGTTACAAGTGATATGGATACTACAATGAATTTCTTAAATAGTTTATTTTTTTCATTTCTATTTATAAAAACTATTAGAATAGCAGATAACAATCCAGAAAGAAGATTAAAAAGAGATTTATGTATTATACTGGATGAGTTTCCCAATATAGGGCAAATACCAGACTTTCAACAGAAACTTTCAACTATTAGATCAAGAGGAATATCGGCAATAGTGGTTTGCCAAAATATATCAGGATTAGAAAATCTATATCCTAATAATGGTTGGCAAGGTATTGTAGGGAATTCAGATATAAAAATAGTAATGGGCTGTAATGATATATTAACAGCAGAATACATTTCAAAGATTTTAGGTGTTGCAACTGTAGAAAATAATTCATTAAAGAAAACAGCAGGATTTGATGGTAAATTAGATTTAGGAGCAGAGGGAATTGCAACTACAAAAAGAAATTTACTTAATGCAGATGAAATATTAAGACTAGATAATGATGAACAAATAGTTATCATAAGGGGACAAAGACCATTTCTCTGTAAAAAACTTGATTATTCAGAATATTGGATGTCAAAGGAGATTGAAGAAATAGAAATTGAAAAATATAAAACTAAAATAACAATACAGAACAATAGGATAGATAAAGAAGAAAAATTACCGACATTTGAAGAGTTTATAAAGGTTAAAAGGAAGGAGGAAATAATATGCTAGAAGAAAAACAAATCGCTTGGCAAAATATAAATACATCAAATCAGAAGGGAAAGATATTAAATGGAATAGTTATAGCAATTGAAACAGAAAAAATAACATTAACAGAAGATAATCAGAAAATTGAAAAAGATATTCATAGTTTAATAGTAAACTTTAAAAATATAAAAGTTTTAATTCCATCGTCAGAAATTAAAGATGAAAAAGTCGATAAAAAGGCACTAAGGAATATGATTGGCTCAGAAATTAGGTTCGTAATAATAGAAACAGATAAACTTACTAATAAAGCTGTTGCATCAAGAAGAAAGGCTATGGAAGCTATTAGAAAGATACAATTAAAAAAGTATGAGAAAAACGATAAAGTTTTTGCAAGAATTATCTCTGTAGCATCAAAATTTATTGACATAGAGTGTTTAGGCATAGATATTAGATTAAAAGCTGAAGAGTTAGAATATGGATATGTTTATGATTTATCTAAAATATATCAAATTGGTGATAAAATAAAAGTTCTAATAAAAGATATAGATTATGATACAGAAATGCTAAAGGTATCTCACAAAGAAACAAAGCAAGATCCATATAAACTTGCTAGAAAAAATTATGTAGAAGCTGGAGAATATTTAGGCAAAGTAACGGGATACTCAGATAATGGTGTTTTTGTAAATTTAGAACAAGGTATAGATGCAATGGCGACATTACCAAATTGGATGGAGATACCACCTACACCAGGAGATAAAGTGATAATAAGAATAAAAAAAATTCAATCTGAGAAGAGGAAAATATACAGCTCTTTACTAAAAATAGTTAGGAGGGAGTCTTTTGAATAAAAAACAAAATGAAGTATTACAGTTTTTATTGAGTTTTAAAACAGCAACGGAAGAACAGTTAATAAAATTAACTAATTGTAGTATACAAGATATAAATTACTTACTTACTAATAAATTAATTTTAAAAGATAAAAATACAAATTTAATATATCACAAATTAAGAGGTTTAGATGTGAAGTTTATGGTTGCATTAGATGTAATATGTAAGTATAGATTAGATTTGCAAAACTACTCAAAAGCTAAATTTCCTGTAATCATAACATTTATGATAGAAAATATTACTTATGATGTTATAGTGGCAAAAGCAATTGAACAAAATAGAATTTTTGAAATATTAGATGACATATCATCTTCAGATAGAATCATATTAGTGATAGAAAATAAAGAGGAATATGATATATCGAAAATAAAAACTAACCGAGAGTGCTTAATTTGTACTTATCCTTTAAAGATAATTGGAAAAGTAAATTGAAAAATTTTTTCTCAAATTGCAATAGCAAATTCTTAACTATTATAATAATAAAAAAGGAGGAATCAGGTATGTTAAACGAGATATTGTCTTTTATATTTGGAATTGCAATTACTATTTACATTTACGAATTTTATAAGAAAATAAAAGAAGAAAAAATACAAGCACTAGTACCAAGAAAATTAGAACAGCTATTAGAGGAGAGTAGCATGAGAATAGGAGAGAGACAGAAACTATTAAATAGGAACTTAACTGAAGAAGAAAAAGATAGTATATTAGATAAATGCTATCGTGAACTTTAAAAATGCTGGGGTTATATTACTCCAGCTTTCTTATTATTTAAGAATGGATTTATTCCATAAATCATTATCACTATAAGTATTTAGTATTACTTGTTTTGCATATTCAGACTCATTATAGGAAATATCTGGCATATTAGATTTAATAGATAGCAGTGAATCTAAAAATTTATTGCTATGTATATTATTTATTCTAATTATAGAGATTTCCTTTTTATCAGAAATCAAAAATAAATTAAAAGATTTAAGATTCATCAAATTCTTAAAGTATTCAAATTCCTTTATTATATTAAATCCGATTAAACACTTATAAATTGTATGATTACTTTTAATCATTAAAACATAAATTGGAATATTATGATTTGAAAAAAAGGCTATTTTAAAAGTTAATGACTTTTTATTTAAATTATTAGCTCTTAAGCATAAAGAAAATACATCAGAAGAACCGAGATTATCTCTCAAAATAGCTAGGCAATTCAAAGGTAAATAATCCAATTGATTAATTTCAATAGTAGAAAACATTATAAAAGTCCCCTTTCATAAGGAAATTATAGTATATATAAGTCTTATATAAAGTCTATTATAGCATATTTTTTATAATTTTACTATAAATACAAAATTGAATGGATAAAATAAAAGTTGGACAATAAAATAGACTATAAATGCTTATATAATCAATAAAAAAAATATTATTTGATTATATTTTTTTTGATTAAAAAATGTATTACAATATATATGTATTCAAAATAATAACTATAGGTAAAGGACTTATAGTTATCACTTAGTAAAAACCTAAACAAGGTATAATATCTAAGTTATAGCTGAATATTATTCAGCATTACTTGTCTTTGGCAAGTGTAATTTTGGTAGCCACCAATCAAGGAAAACATTACCTTGAATTAGTGTGCTTAATTTTTTGTAAGAGAAGATAAAGTTTTAATAGTTTTAATCCCCCATAAAACAATTAAAATGCTTATCTTCTTTTTTATTTTAAGGAAGGAGGATAAAGTTAATTGTTTTGAATACAAAAATACTTATAAAGGAAAGTTAAATAAGAAGGAGGAAATAATGTAAAAATTAACTTTAAAAGGGAAAAGATATGATAGTAAATAAAAAAAGAAAAGTAGCCTAAAATGGAAAGGAATGAATAATATGAAGCTACCATTTAAAAAAGAAGAATTTTTAGGAAATATAAGATCTGGAAATCGTAGAGAGAATAATTCACCTAGAAATCTGAATTATTTTGACGTTCATTTAGATAATAATACATCTGAATTTTCAATAGAGTTATTTAAGGAAGTTTATAAGAAAAATCCAACAGCAATGAAAATAAAACCTATTGATAATATTTTTATTACATATGAAATTTATAATAAAAATGTTAAATGCAGAGGCGAAAATGGCAAAGCTCTTAGAATTCTAAAAAACGGAGAAAAACAAGAGGGAACGTGTAAAGAAGAAAATTGTGAATATTGTAAAAACGGTAGTTGTAGCAAAGTTGGAAGATTGTATTTTAGATTAACAGGAATAGAAGATAGAGGTATTTGGTGTTTTACAACTAAAAGTAGGGGAATTGAGTATATAGAAAGATATTTAAATCTAATGAAAGAAAAAGGTATAGATATAACAAATAGCAATTTTCTACTATCATTAAATGAAAAAAATGGAAAGTCAGGAAAAGTATATGTACCAGATATAAAACTAATAAGAGAAGAAAACAAAGTAACAAGCCAATCTGAAAGTAATAAGCAACAAAAAGAAAAAGTAAATAATAAATCTTCAAATTATTATGAATATATCAAGGGAAAGATGGTTGATTATGCTGGACACAGAATTCCAGAATTAACTTTAGCTAGAGAAGGGGGAAAAGAAACACCAGTATATCTAACAAAGGAATCTAACAAAGATATATTGAAACTAAAACCTGGAACAATTATATCAATAACAAAGATAATGAAAGGTAAAAATAATATGATTTTCCTAAAAGATTACAACATAATTAAAGCTGTAAATCAACAGAAAAATTTAATAGAAAATGCAAAAAAAGAAGCAGTCTAAATTAGGGATTAGAACTGCTATTTATTTTGCAAAGAAAGGAACGAATAGTATATATGTTAAAATTTATAAAAAAATTAATAATAATTATGATTCATTTAAGTATCAATTTTCTTTTCTTCGCTTATAGGATTATACATGATTTTTTAGAAAAACACAAGAGTAGTATAAAGAATACTCTCTCAAAGATAGATGAAGAAATGATGAAACTAGTGTAGTGATATTATGATGAATAAATATAAAAAAGGTGAATTAGTTATTGTAAATGGAAAAGGTAAAAATTTCGGCGAACAAAATACAAATGTATTAGGAATTATAAAAGAAAAAGACTATTATTTTAATACATATCTAGTTGAAATATTATTTGGAAAAGATGACTGGTTCAAAGAGAAAGATTTAACAAGAACTTTTGAAAAGAAGAATAGAAAAATTGATAAATATAAGGTAGGGCTAGCACTTGAAATTAAAGGATTAAATGTGATTAAACAAATAATGCAAAAAAAGGATGAAAAGACAATAAATTTATTTTTGCAGGCAGATTTATTTCAAAAATTTACTGTAGATGATAAACAATATTTATTTATTGTATGGAGTAAAACTTATTGGCCAGAGACTAATTATACAGTTCAGGCTATAGAAGAGGCTTTACCAATATTAAAGAAAGCAAATATTCCATATCAATATATAGTAGTAGGAATAACAAATCCTCAATATATTAAAATTGATGAGTTTGTTAAAAATGATGAAAATGTAGATATATTAGAAATATCAACAAAAATCAAAATAAAAAAGTTTGGAGGAATTATATAATGATATATAAAAAGATAATAGAAATTATGAATGAAATAGCAACATTAGGGAAGATAAAAAGAGACGAAATTGTACCTACTTTACTGCCACTATTAGCGAAATATAAAATGGCTATTAAACCAGCAACAGTTAGCGAATACAAATATATGAATCAAGAAGCTAGTTTTATAGCAAAGTATGAATTAGTAGATACAGAGGATCAAGAGTTACAATCTTTGATGGTAGAAGTTCCAGCACGGAGGTTTTGATGCAGAGAATAAAGGAAGAGCAACTTATATGGCTTCGACTGGAGCATATAGGCAGGTTTTGCAACAAGTGTTCGTAATTCCTATTGAAGAGGATAATGCAACAAATACATCAAAAATGATAAATACTAATGAAGATAAAGACGATACTGAAGAAGGAGGAAGTTCCACATTCGATGAGTTTGCAGATGAGCAAACAGAAAACAAAAATACGTCTAGTTATACTGAAGAATATATAGATGCAGAATTTGCAGAGTTCTAAAATTAAGAGGTGAAGTTAAGTGATTATAAAATCAATAAATAAAACAGTAGCTTATAAAGGATTACCAGATGGTTTTCATGTTAATTTTGATCAAGATATTACATATATAGTAGGAGATAATTTCCAAACAAAATCAACAATTTTATCAGTTCCATTGTGGGTTCTAACAGGATATAATATGTCTGGTAGCAATCAAGAAGATGTATCTGATGATACTAGAAATAATGTAAGAAATACAATTGCAGAAATAACAATAATAGATAATGATGGAGAGGAACATATCGTTTCAAGAAGTAAAGGAAAAAATAATATTGTATTATTAGATGGAGTAAGAACAACAAAAGAATATATGACTAAATTTTACAAAGATATTCAATTCTTTTTGTGTGCATATAATCCTTATAGATTTAATAGTTTAAAGCAGGCAGAACAGAAGGAATTATTGCTTAGATTATTACCAGCTATTTCTACTGATGAGGCTTTTAAACTATTAAGTAAAGATGAACAACAAGTAATAGAAAATCCTATTATTGACAATACAGAATATGCAAAACAGAAAAGAGCAGATATTAAAGAAATTACTTATGAGATACAAAGACTTGAAGGCATAAAAGACAATTGTTTAGAAACAGCTTTAATGATTGAAGATGAGGAGTGGAAATTTGATAAAGAAGAATTATTAAAAGAATTAAAACAGCAATATGAACAACTTTTAATGGGATCTAATGATGCTATTAACAGAGAAGATTTACAAATTAAAATTAAGCGTTTAACTGATGCAGTTAATGAAGCTATGAAAGTCGATTTAGTTAAAGCTAAAGAGAAAAAAGAAAAGATACAAGAAAAATTAAGTAATAAAGCTTTAGGTAATAATATTTGTCCTACTTGCAAGCAAATAATGCAAAATGAGGCATTAAAAAGAGCATTAGAAAGGCAATATAAAAATGAACTAGAAATATTGAATAATAAGATGAAAGAAAAAAAGCAAGAAACTAAAAGATACCTAAAAGAATTAAATGAGAAGAAGGAATTATTTGATAGTTTGAATACTAAGGAAAATATAGGATTGGAAACAAAAAGAAATCAAATAAAAGAGCAAATAAAGGAATTAGAAAAAGAAAAACAAAATACTGAACTTCATAATCAGCAAGCAATATCTAAAAAAATGTCTATAAAAAAAGCTAAAGAGCAAATAGAAAAATGTGAGCAGGAAATTGAAAAGCTAAAACAAAAGATAGAACTTTATACTTCACAAATTAAGATTTCAAATAAACTTAAAATGTTAATTATAGAGGAACAAGTAAAACAAGCAGGAGATTTACTTAAGGATGTAGAGATTAATTTTACCAGAGTAGATGAAGAAACAGGAGAATTACTAGATGAATATTCTATAACATATAAAGGCAGAGAATATAATAAGCTAGCACAATCTGAAAAAATGCGAGTAGATATTAAAATGTGTGATTTTATAAATACAATGAGTGGAATTAATACACCAATGTTTATAGATGATACTGAACGTATAAGAGATATTACAATAAATAGTGGAATGCAAATTATTATTGCTCACTACATAAAATACAGTGAATTAAGTATATTATATGATTATAATGAGGTTCTAGAAATTAAAAAAGAATCTATTGAAAAGCAATTAGCTGAAGATGAAGAATTTATTTTTCTTAATGTTGCTTAAATTAGAAGTAGAAACTATCAAAAGGATGGTTTTTATTTTTTATGTAGAGAGGAGAAATTAAATGTTAAAAATAAAAAGATTTTTAAAATACGAAAAATGTGTAAAGTGTAACAATGAATTTCTCTCATTTGAAATAGATAGAATTAATGATAAAGAGTGTATATGCAGAAGATGTAGTGAAGAACAAGAATATACTACTAAAAATTCAAATGAAAAAGGAAAGCCAACGCAAATGTCATTTTCCTTTGAATTTGAAACTAATAAAAGAGATAATGAATTGTTAGAACTTAGAAAATATGATTTTATTGGGTGCTATGATTGCTCTATTGGTGGAATGGAATTTAAAAGTCCAATCTATAATAACAGAAAATCATTTCATGCTATATGTAAAAAGCTAGACAAATTTAAAAACTATGTTGGTAGAAGTTGTGGAACGCATCTGCATGTTGGAACAAAATATAAGCAAAAGGTAATGAGATTTGAACATGAAATATTTGGACCAATATTAGAAGAAATTAGAAATGATGAAAAGACGACAAAAAAATTTTGGGGAAGATATTTTAATCATTATTGCCAATCACAAATCGGATGCAGTAGATATAATACCTTTAATACCAGATCATCAGTTGAGACGTTAGAATTTAGGCTATTAAAATTTAAAAATTCAAAACAATATATTAAAGCTGCTGACTTTTGTATAGATACTACAAGATATATAAACTATCATATAAGGAAGGAAGATTTTGATTCAGTACAAGCACTGAAACTTGGACAAACTATATTAAAAAAATATAAGGAGGTAATACGGTGTGTAGATTAGTATTAATGAATAAAAATGGAGAAAGAGAAATTGAAAAAAATTATGGATTATCTAATTTTCTAAAATTTTTAGAAGAACAATTAGGAGGACATGGAAATGGTTATGCTTTAATGAAAAAAGGAAAAATAACAGCATTAGATAAAGGTGTTAAACTAGATGTAAAAGAAATAGCAAGGGTGATTAGAAAAAGTAACTATGATTGGTGTATTTTCCATACAAGATTAGCCTCAGTAGGAGAGAAGAGTGATTGTAATTGTCATCCATTTAGAAGAGGAACTGAAGTTATGGCGATGAATGGAACAGAAAAGTCGGTAGGTTTAGTTAGTAAGGTTAAAGAAATAACAGATACTGAAGCAATACTTGACTTAAAAGTATTATATAAATGGGAACTACCAGCTTTGAAAAATTTAGATAGCATCTTTGTAGGCTTTTCTAAAGGAAAACCATATATAGTAGCAGATAATACTTATAGTATAAAACTATTGCATAACAAGAAGAATAATTCAATAGTTTTTGCATCAGAATTTCCAGAGAAAATTAAAAAGAATATATATGTACCTAAGGAATGTTTTATTTGGAATGATGAGCCAATTAATATGAAACAATTTATAAAGTATAAAAAGAAAAAAACACATAAAGGCAGTTATTTTCAAACTAATTTATTAGATTCAAGTGATGTGGACTATTATGGAGATTACTATGAAGACTTATATGAAAAATATTATGGACAACAAGAGATAGATTTAGGAAGTGATGGTGATAGTAATGTCGCTTAATATAAATGATGAAAATATTAAAGATGAATTGAAATCTTTACAAGAAAGTGGGGAATTAAAAAAATATCCTATAGCTTTATTAAGAAATAATTGCACAGTAAGAGTAAATCCAGATGATTATTTAAAGTCAGATGAATTTATTATAATTTCTTCATATTCAAATTTACCTAGAAACATATACATATATGGAAAAGGAAGACAAACATATTCAGGAGATGATATTTATTTAAATTATTGGCTAGATATATTCTTAAAAACAATAGAAAAAGGAGAGATTTATCCACATCAGTTTGAAAAAAGTCAGTTAAAATTTGAATTAGCAATTGGAATATCCAATGAATTTAGAGCAAAAGCATATCAGTATAATACTTGGTCAAGAAACAACATAATTGAATTTCTATCATGTTTATTTGATACAAAATTAGAAGAAGTTACCTATCAACAGGAAGATTTATTAGAAACAATGGTAGCATAGGTAAAAAATATGAAATATACAAGATTTCAATCTATTATATTAATTAAAAATTCATTAGATATAACTGAAAGAAAAAAAGTAATTGAGGGTATTGAGACTTTTATTAAAGGATATACAAAAAAAGTAAAAATTTTAGATAAAAATGCTAGAACATTAGCTTATAAAGTAGAAGGTTATGAAGAGGCAGTATTTATTGCAATAGAATTTATTTTAAAAGCAATTGGTGCTAGAAAAAAAGTAAAAATGATTAGTGAGAAATTAAATACTATTGAAGAAATTTTATCTTATAAAATAATTGAAAAAGATAAAAAAGAAGTAGAAAAGTCAGATAATACAATATATATTGTATATGAATTTGATTATGGAGATGTTTCAGATGGAATAGAGCCTAGAGTAACTCACTTTGGAGGGTTTAATACAAGGGAAAAGGCAGTAATTAAAGCTAAAGAATTGTTGGATGAAGGTTTAGAAAAATACTTTATCGAAAATTATTTAACAGACAAAAATAATCCATTTGAAAATATTGATGAAGTTCATTTATATGAACATGAAACAGAAGAAGAACAAAGTAAAAGTGTTTACTATATAAAAATTAAGAAAATATATTTAGAATAAAATTGAAAGGAGTGTTCATATGAACAAAGTAATTTTAATGGGGAGATTATCAAAGGAAGTGGATACACGTTATACTCAAACAAGTAATACAGTAGTTGCAACATTTAGTTTAGCAGTAAATAGGAGATTTGTAAAACAAGGAGAAGAAAGACAAGCAGATTTTATAAATATAGTTGCTTGGGGTAAACTTGGAGAATTCTGTAGTAAATATTTTAAGAAAGGGCAACAAGTTGGTATAATAGGAAGAATACAGACGAGAACTTGGGATGATGACGAAGGAAAAAGACATTATATAACTGAAGTAATAGCAGAAGAAGCATATTTTGCAGAAAGCAAGAGAGAAAATAATAGTACAGATAGCTCTTTTGGAATAGAGAATGAAACTGATTTTGAAGTTATGCCTAATGAGGATTTGCCATTCTAGTTAATAGAATAATATAAAAAATAAGAGAGTAGAAAAGCTACTTTCTTATTTTCAACTTTTATAAATATAAAAATGAAAGGAAGAAAATAATATGGAAAAAGAAGTTGTTAATTATTATACAGTAAAAGAAAGAATACCAGAGGATATAAGGAAAAGCAATTTATTCTATTATGATTTAAGACATTATGATAATAATATAAATAAATATTGTATTGAAAGAGATAAAGTAATAGTAAACTTTTATGGTACTTTAGTTACAGACAAAGAAGTATTGAATGGGAGAGAATATTTAAATCGAGATGATTTTGTAAAAGAGAAGACAGCTATAAGAAATAAATTTCTAAATCCATTTAGAAAAAAGGAACATAAATAAAATGAATAGTGTAGTTAGTTATAAAGATAGAGGAAATTATGGAAATTCCTCATATAGAGGTAATTGTAGTGGGAAAATAATAAGAGATCTAATTTTGCAGTTTTTTCCAAACTCAAAGCCTAAAAAATTTATAGAAATTTTTTCAGGAGGAGGAACTGGAAGAGATGTAGCTAAAGAATTAGGAATTAATAATAGCATACATTTAGATTTAATAAATGGATGGGATGCTTTAGTTGATGAAATACCAAGTGGTTCAGATTTGATTTTTTCGCATCCACCTTATTGGGACATTATAAAATATCAATATCAAAGGAATAGTTATAATGCAAATGATCTGTCAAACCAAATGGATTATGAAGATTTCATTAAAAAGCTAAATAAAGTAAATGCAAAGATTTATTGTAGTTTAGTAAGAGGTGGTAGGCATGCTATATTAATTGGAGATATTAGAAAACAAGGGAAGTACTATAGCATTATTAAAGATATGAATTGGTATGGAGACTTAGAAAGTCATATTATTAAAATACAACATAATTGTATTTCAGATAATAGAGTTTATAGTGGAAATTTCATTCCCATCAGACATGAACATTTATTAATCTTTAAAAAAAGAGAAATTTGGATAGTTAATATAAAACAAAGCACAGAAATAAGAGCTAATATTTTATATTCAAATACTGCAACATGGAGAGATATAATTCAGGCAGCAATACAAAGTGTAAACGGAAAAGCTACTACAGAACAATTGTACAAAATTTTAAAAAACTCTAAAAAAGCTAGAAATAATAACTTTGTTAGAGAGAAAATAAGACAGACTTTAAATGCAAATAAAAATTTTAAAAAAATAAATAATGAATGGATACTATGTATTGAATAGGAGGATAGAGATTATGAATAACGTTTTATTGAATAAACTAAAAAACGATATAGATAAAAAAATAGAGGAAATAGGAGGAATTAAAGAATTAGAAAACTGTAAAGATTTTAATGAAATAATAACTGGATGGATAAATAATATAATAGCAATTTTAAATATTCAAGAAGATGAAAATCGTTTTGAAATGAGAATAAATCATACTAATTATATAAATTGCTATTTTAAAGTTTCATTCTACGAATCAGACTATAAAGCAATGTGCATTACTTTATATGGAGTAAAAGAAACGGAATTAGCGTCTAATTGTTATCCAATATGTAATTGTACAGTATATAATAGTAAAGTAAAGTATCAAAAAGATGTACTAGCAATAAAAGAAGAATATATTTCTATATTTGAAGAACTTAAAATAATTAATAGTATAAAGTCAAAAATGGCAGTTCCACTTTTAGAGTGCAGAAATGTATTAGATTATACTGATAAAGAATTTGCTATATGTGAAATAAATCAAGAAGCTCTAAGAAAATATTGCAAAGAATGGACTTATAAATATGAATAAATATTGATAAATGAAAGACCTTGTTATTGAGGTTTTTCTTATTTTGGAAAGGAAATAAAATGAGTGCAATGGTAAGAGTAAAGGCAGAATATAAAGAATTTATAGATAGTCTTGATATAGGACATGGAAAGTACAATATAAGAACTGTATTCCAAGACCTAATATTAATGGCAACAATTGCTATAAAAAATAGATATGATTATAGTCAAGAAGATGAAGATATCTATTTAAGAATAATGAATAAATATGAAAAAAAAGAACAAGAGCAAATTATTGAATCGTTAGCAAAGCTTGCAATGTTATACATAACTCAAAAAGAAATGAGTGATATATTGGGTGAAATATATAGTAATATCGGATTAGCAGATGAAACAAAAGCACAATATTTTACACCATTTAATATATCAAGGGCAATAGGAAGAATGATGAATGAACATGAAATAGAAGAGTTAAAATGCAAGGATTTTATCACAGTATATGATCCATGTTGTGGAAGTGGTTCAATGACATTAGGATATGTTGAGGCAATTAAAAATAAAATGCAAGATTTTTCAGAAAAAGTAGTATTTTTTGCTAGAGATATAGATTTTAATTGTGTTTGCATGACATTTATACAATTCACTATGAATGGAATACCAGCAGAAATCATATTAGGAAATTCATTATTAGATGAGAAGAAAAAAATTTTATATACACCAGAGTTTGTAAATAAAAAATGGTTTGAAAAATTAAATAATAGGGGGAAAGAGAAATGTACAAAGAAGTAACAGGATTTATTGGATATTGTAGAAACAAAATAAAAACAAATAATATAAGAATTAAAGCATTAAGAACTCAAATAAAAGAATATGAAACTATTATAGATATTATTACTAGAACAGATATTAATAATTTAGTATTACAGAATTATAGAGCAAAAATAGAAAGGTGCATTAACAAAATTGATAGGTATATTGAAGAAAATAGGCATCATATAGAAATGATTATTAGTGTTAAAAATATAAAATTATGAATAAAAAAGGAGAATTAAAAGTTATGGGAACTAGAGGAATATATGGATTTTATAAAAATAAAATAGATAAATTAACATACAAGCACTTTGATAGCTATTTTGAAGGATTAGGTAATCAAATAGTTGATTTTATAAAAAATACATCAGTAGAGGAAATGAATAAGATATTTGACAAAACTATTCTAGTAAAAGAAACAGATAATCCAACAATCGAACAAATTATAGAGTGTTATAAATTTGCCAATTTAGAAGTTAGTACAAGATGTATATCAGATTTTTATTGTTTACTTAGAGAAACTCAAGGAAATTTAGCTGTATATAAAGATACAAACTTAAGATATATGATAGATAATAAGGATTTTATAAAGGACAGTTTATTTTGTGAATATGGATACATAATTAATCTTGATAGTAACGAATTAGAAATTTATATAGGGGGAAATAAAAAGAAAATAAATAATAGATACAATACTAAACCTTATG
Organism: uncultured Clostridiaceae bacterium; assembly: GCA_948469815.1. Taxonomy (GTDB): domain Bacteria; phylum Bacillota; class Clostridia; order TANB77; family CAG-508; genus CAKPSH01. Next base: position 39,480 of record CAOKMR010000001.1, read on the forward strand.
ATGGTTATTATCAATGCAAGTTGTTAAAAAGATATCCATTAAAAGATATTCCAGAAAATTGGATACAAGAGTGTAATGAATTATTAGAAAGGAAAGAAGTTGCTTAAAGTCAATTTTTTATTAAAATTTATAATAATATAAAACAATTACAAAAAGAAAGGAAAATTTAATGGAAGATACAGAGATTTACAATAAATTAAGTATTATAAATGTAAAAAATAAATTGAATCTAGAAGAGAGATATGCAAAAGGGGATAATATATATGTAACATGCCCATTCTGTTATGAAGGGAATCAAAGCAATATGAAACTTAATGTTACAAATGATAGTTATTATTGTCGAATGTGTGGAGAAAGTGGATTCGCAATTGGTTTATATGCCAAAATCAAATATATAAATAATAAAGTTGCATATAAAAGATTAATACAAGAAGAAGCTGAGATGCAAACAGAATTGAAAGAAATAAGAAAGTCAGTAAGGAAGCAAGATGAAGAAATATCTCTTGTATATGAATATTTTTTGAAAATGTTAGGGCTAAATAAAAAGCATTATAATATGCTACAAGAGTTAGGATTTTCTAAAGAAGATATAGTAAAATATTCTTTTAAAAGTATTCCTCAAAGGGAAAATGAAAAAACAGAAATATGTAACAAGTTAATAAAAAGTGGATTTGATTTACAAGGAATCCCACGGATTCTATCTTAATAAACAAATGAAATGGACTTTTAAAAGTCATGAAGGTTTTTTTGTACCTGTGATATATAATAATAAAATACAAGGTCTTAGAATTCATTTAGATAAGGAATATAAATTAAAGACAACAGATATTTGGTTTAGTAGTAGTAAAGAATATAGAGGCTCAAACGCTAAAAACAGTATTTTACTATTAATTCCAAAAGATATAGAAAAGCTAGAACTAGTTACTAAAGAAAACGAAGGTAAAGAAATTATTATTGCAAGTGAAATGCTCTTAGCATATAAAGCATATAAAGAATGGAATAAGATTACAATAGGATTACCTAATACAATATCTGCTAAGGAAGCAGAAAGAATATTATCAAATATAAAAATTAAACAAGCAAATGTTTATTTTGATTTCCATACTGTGTTCACAGATCCAAGTCCAATTTATAGAAATTTGCTAGATAAGATAGATGAAGACAAAATAAATATAAAATTCATTATCAAAAATTCAGATATGGAAAAATTAGATAATGAAAATGTTGCTAAAGTTGCATAGAAAGGAAATAAAATGAAAAAAAATAAATGTATTATAATAAATAATGATGGAGATTTGAAGGCTTTAAGAGAAGCAATAAAATATGCTAAAAAGTTTAAAGAAAAGAATGGAAAAACATCAAAAATAAAATTGGCAACAAACGAAAAGGTTGCTTAAATAAAATTAATAGGAATAGAGCAAGTTAGCTATTAACTTGCTCTATTTTAAGAAAGGAATAGATAATATGAGTCATTTTTCGTTAGCCGTCTTTACAGATGAAAACACAATATTAGATGATTTACTAGAACCATTTTGTGAAGATATAGAAGTTGAAAAATATATAGCACTTACTAAAAAACAAATAATACAACGAGGCAAAGATAGAATTAAGATATTAAAAAGGAAATATAAAGAATATAAAAAAGACAAGAAAGGATATAGAAGAAAATTTTCTAAAAATATTGAACACCTAAGGTACATAAAAAAGATTCCTTTAATGTGTAAATGGGATAATGAAAAAATATATAAACATGAAATTAGATTTTATGATAAAGAACAAATTTCAGAAGATGGAGGAATATGGTCTATTTATAATCCAAAATCTAAGTGGGATTACTACAGTATAGGTCGGTAGATGGGATAAAATGCTTATAGTAGGAGAATCAGATAAAATATCTGAATGTAAACGTGTAAATAAAGCAAAAGTAAAGGATATAAGATGGGACTTAATGAAAGAAGAATATAAGAAAGATTTAAAACCATATGAAGAATTTATAAATGAATCTTATTATCCCCCCAAAGAATATCTAAAAGAAAAATATCCAACTGAGGAAGATTATATTAAGAGTTTTACAAAATTTAGTACTTATGCAGTTTTAACACCAGATGGAATTTGGAATGAACCAGGAAGAATTGGCTGGTGGTGTATATCGGAGGCAACTCCTAAACAAGAAAGAGAATTTCAAAATCAATATGAAGAAAGATTTATCAAAAATGCAAATCCAGAATGGTATTTAACCATTGTAGATTGTCATATATAAAGGAGAAAAAGTTTATGTATTATTTAGTAACAGTTTTAACGGATGAAAATGTAACAGTCGAAGAACTACTAGAACCTTTTGGGGTAAATAGTAAGGTAACAAATAGAGAAGTATTATTTACTAAAGAAGAACTTATTAGTGAAGAAAAAATGAATATATGGAAGGCTGAAGCTGAATATAGGAAAGCAAGTAGAATAAAGGGAATTACAGATAAAGAGAAAGAAAGACTATTTTATCAAATAGAGAAATTAGAACAATTAGAAAAGGCAAGTAGAGAAGAAATATATCAATATGCAATACAATGGTATTCCAAAGAACTAATAACACCTGAAGGTGGAGTATATAAATCATATAATCCTTATGCAAGATGGTCAAGCTATAGAAGAGATAGTGAAAATGTAAAGATTTTAGTAGTAGAGGATCTATATAAAAAAGGTAGTTATACTCGTGTAAGCTCAGCAAAGCTGAAAGATATACAGTGGGATTTATTAAGATATGGAAATATACCAAGTGAAGTTTGTATTATGCCAGATGGAACTTGGTATTACACTAATGAGGGATGCTGTATTAAGGTAAATAAAAATGACAGGAAAGAAATAACTTTAAATTGGTGTGATATAGGAGAATGTATAATTAAAAATGATCCAGAATGGACAGTAAACATTGTAGAGTGCTATATGTAAAAATAAGAATTAGGTATAAAATTTATAATAAAGGTGGGTAGATAAATATATGATAAATAAAGAAAAAATAATGGCAAAAAAGATAAAAAAATTATTAAACAAAAGAGGCTTTTTAGTTCATCAACACAATTCACAAACAAGTAAAAGTGTATATTTAAAAATTGATAAGGGAATGCTTCCTTCAATGAGAATAAGTGATCACAAACGACTTAATAATGACAATTGTAAATATAATGTTATAAAGAATTATAATGGAGTAAGAAATGAAATAGTAAATGGTAGAGAGAAAAAATATTATAATTTTAATAATTTAAGAAGATTAATTACAGATATTGAACTTGAAAGAAATAGTAAGATAATAACTATTGGCTATTTGAGATATAAAAAAATATTGAAGACAAGAATAAACAGAAAAACAAACTATAATAAAAATAAGTATTGTGAAAAAGTAGCTTAGAAAAATAAAAAGAGGTGTATAAGTTAATAAATACATCTCTTTTATGTTAAATATGAGAAAGGATGATTCAAGTGGAATATAATAAGAGATATATATCATATATCATAACAATGTATGGTACTTTAGAAACAAATAAAGAGTCTATAGAAGAAATGAAAAAAGAATTGGAACAAACTAATATACAATATTTGATAAATAAAGTAGATAGCAAATTTGTAGAATTAAATGAAGATGAACTGATAAGCAAATTTAGAGATATGGAGGATTGAAATGAATAGAAAAGATAAGAATCTTTTTGGTAATTTTGACTTGATTTTACATTCTGTAACTAAAGAAGAGATAATAAAACAGGATATTAAAAGAATTAATGAATATATAAACAAATTGAGAAGCGACTTGGTGAATTCTTGTGGTAAAATGATGATTACGTTTGATGGTTATGATAATGATACAAGAGAAATATATGAAATAGAAGAAATAAGAAAATATATAAGCAAATTATTTAATCAAAATAAGGATTTATTCTATTATATTACTACAATAGAGCAAAATAACAAATTAATACTTACATGTTTAAGTAATTTTAGACAAATAAAACTAGAAAACTGTGATATTGTTACTTTAGAAATTGAAACGGAAGTATCTTTAAAAAAACAAATTATTCAAGGCGTTTTATCATGTGCAAATAATAACATCGAGCATACAAACAAAGTATTAGAAAATTTATTTAATAAATAATGGAGGTAAATATGTTAAAAGAAAGATATATAAAATATAAATATGAAAAGGAATTTGCAGAGCATTTTAAAGATAATTGTGATTGTGATTTAACAGATGGAGGAAAAGGAAGTTGCTTTTATGGGCAATATTTAGAAAAATCAATAGATGCAGAAGAGTTTCTAAAGGCAATAGGAGATGAATATTATGATTTACAATATGGTACATTTATAAGAACTATTACAGATGATGTTGCAGTTGTTATAGGAGTTATAAAAATTGCAGGTGTAATATATTTAAAATTAGATAGAGAAGTTATACTTGATAAAAAGGATATAAGTAAAAAATCTAATCTACTTCCTTGTGATAAAATAAGGACACATTCAAATATATTAAAAGAATTAGTACAGATTGGAGATATTGCAAATGGAAATCAAATTATTGATATAAAAGACGGAATACTATTCTATGGACATTGGGGGAATGAGCATATTATAGGAGAAGTAAAAGAATTACTCACACGAAATAACTATGATAGTAAGGTAGTATTAAGTTAAAGTATATATTGTATTCTGATCGATTAAAGTTGAAGATAGAATTAACTATAATAAATCCCCTAGGCAAATGACCAGGGGATTTTTTCTTAGTGCGACGGGCATGTCGTTTAGTTAATCGGTGAAAGTCCGTAGTGGAGGTATACATCGCTAACCACATAGTGAAACACAAGCGTTCCATCGTGAGGTGAGACGTGGAGGAAGTGTGTAGCAAAATCTTGGCTCAATGTACAAAAACTTGATATTAAGGCTTGATAAGAGGGCAAGGCTACTTGTGAAGTCAAAACCCAAAAGATGTGCGTAACCTTACCAAGTAAATCAAGTGAGTAAAAGAGGAAAATTAAACGACTTACCCCGTGAGGTCTTGCGGACATTAGTAATAGTGGTCGGAAAAGGTTCATCGCAAGAAGTCAGCAGATACCATAGTAGGAAAATTTTTTTTTGAAGGGTTGAACAATTTGTAGTGTTTCAAACACCAAAATCAGGGGCGAATAATAGTTAGAATGTGTTAATGAGGAGAGTATAGGCGTATCCTAGAGAGTTACTCAAAATCAATAATTTATTCGTCATCGAGAAAGGAGAAGGAGAAACAAGCATGGAACTTTTAGAACAAATCTTAGCAAAAGAAAATCTTAACCAAGCATACGAAAAAGTAAAGGCAAACAAAGGAGTAGCAGGAGTGGACGGAATAACAGTATATGAGGTAGACGAATATATAAAAGAAAACAAAGAAAAACTGTTAAGCCAAATACGTAAAAGAAAGTATAAGCCACAGCCAGTAAAAAGAGTACAAATACCAAAAGAAAATGGCAAGAAGAGAAATCTAGGAATACCAACAGTATTTGATAGAATAATACAACAAGCAATGGTGCAAGTATTAAGTCCAATATTTGAAAAGCAGTTCAGCGATAATAGTTATGGATTTAGACCTAAGAGGAGCTGTGAACAAGCTGTAATAAAAGCATTAGAATATCTAAATGACGGTTATGAATGGATAGTAGATATAGACCTAGAGAAGTTTTTCGACACAGTTGACCAAGATAGACTAATCAATATCATAATGAGAACAATAAAAGATGGAGATGTAGTATCATTGATAAGAAAATACCTAAGTGCAGGAGTAATGGACAAAGGAATAGCTAAAGCAACAGAAAAAGGAACACCCCAAGGAGGAAACCTAAGTCCACTGTTATCAAATATAATGTTAAATGAACTAGATAAAGAATTGGAAGCACGTGGCTTGCAGTTCGTTCGTTATGCAGATGACTGTATCGTAATGGTTAAGAGTGAGAAAGCAGCGAACCGAGTGTTAAGTTCAATAACGAAATTTATTGAAAAGAAACTAGGTTTGAAAGTAAATGCAGAAAAGAGTAAAGTAACAAGACCAACACAAACAAAATATTTAAGCTTTAGTTTTTGGAAAGATACAAAGGGAAGATGGAAACCAAAACCACATATAAAAGCATATCAAAAATTAAAAAGGAAACTAAAAGCATTAACTAAAAGAAATTGGAGCATAAGCCTAGATAATAGGATAAAGCAAATCAATTACTTAGTTAGAGGTTGGGTAAATTACTTTAGAATTGCAAATATGAAAAATGCCATAGAAGAAATAGACAAACATTTAAGGACACGAATAAGAGTAATAATCTGGAAACAATGGAAAAAGCCACAAAGAAAAGAGAAAGCATTAAAGCAACTAGGAGTAAAACCAGATATTGCATATAACCTAGCACATACAGGAAAAGGATATCAATTAGTAGCAAAAACAGATTGGCTAAAGTTTGCAATAAATAATGATAGGCTAAGAAAAAGAGGTCTGATATTTCTATCAGACCAATATGCTAAAGTACATGTTGAAATATAAATTGAACCGCCCATTGCCGAACGGCACGATGTGGTGGTGTGAGAGGGAATAAATAAAATAATTATTTATTCTCTACTCGATTTTATTTACAGCATCTTTCAATGCTTTACCAGGCTTGAATGTTGGGAGTGTTGATGCAGGTATTTTTATCTCTTCTTTAGTTCTAGGATTAATTCCTTTCATTGCAGCTCTTTTACGAGTTTGAAAAGAACCAAACCCAACTAATTTAATTTTTCCTTTATTCTTTAATACTTCCGAAATTATTTCAATGATAGCATCTAAATTAGTTTCAGAAGATTTTTTAGATGTACCAACCTTTTCGGCAATAGTTGTTACTAATTCACTTTTATTCATTACAATATAACCTCCTTTCGCAAATTATATTGCAAATAATGTATCAAAGTTATAGGAAAATGTCAAGAAATGTCGATAAATACATTGTTAAAAAAGGAAAAATGTGATATTATTTAAATATAAAATAGTAATTGTAAAAAGGAAATTTATTTGTGGAAAGTTTAGAAATTGATAAAAATAGTTTTTATACTAGTAAAGCCAACTATACAGAATATATGTATTGTTGGCAGTATGCTAAATGGAATGTTGAAAAAATTTCAAAAAGTAATAATGCAAATGGTTATATTGTTCAAATGGTAAAAATGAAAATAGAAAACGATAACGATGTAATCATAAAACAATATTTTGAGGCATGGAAAGTTGAGAATGGGAAGTGTTGTGAAGTAATTGATAATTCCCAATATAATGACCTATTTTTAATTGGAAGAGATATATATGATTCTTTTCATGAATTAAAGATGTCAATTGGAAAGTCTGGTCAAAGTTGTTTTGAAGGTGTTGTTTTTTGGATAGATAAGTGTGATGAATTATATAAAGATATTGATAAATGGGAAAAATCCGAAGTAGAAGAAGCAAAGGAACTTAAATCTAAAAAGTATTCTGAAAAATTAGAAAATCAATTTAGAAAGAGACGATATTTTAACAGAAAACCATTTGTTCATAAGTGGGATATGACAAAAGAAGATGACATCTTTAGGATTACATGTAAATATTTGTACGAAATGTGCGATAATTACTCTGATAAATTAAAAAAGATGAAACTAGAAAATTATATTATAGATTTATTTTCAGAAGAACATTATAATATAAAACAAAAGGTTGTAGAGAAAATGAAAAAACAACTTCAAATTGATGATATTTAATATGTAAACATTTATACAAATTATAAGTATAGAGGTGAAATTATGAAGTGTTTAGAAACATGTGAAAGAGAAATAAACAATTTGCAAAACGATATTGAAAAATATTTAAACGAAGAAAATAATGAAATAAAAATATTTAAAGCTATAATAGATATAGTATATACTGAAAATCCTTTAAAAATTAATTTTTTTGCTTTAGGTATAAGAGAACTTATTAGAATATTTTTACAGCGTAATAGTAGTGATTCTGATATAAAAAAATGTACATGGTATGAAGATTATATTGAATATGATGCTGAAAACAGAGAAATAATTACAAGAAAACAAAGAATGCTATATTCAATTTATGGTGGATTAAATTTAAAAGATATAAAACAAAAGTTGAATATAGATATAGATGATAAAATAAAGCAATTATTGATTATAATTAATAAATTAAGCAAGTTTACGCATATAGAATCTATCACATCTAATAATGAATTTATAATGCAAGAAATAAAAGAGATTTTAAAAACATTTAAAGAATTTCTAGAAAAATTATTTAATTTTAGAGAAGAGCTTTCTTATGACTATGAAAAGTTTATTTCTGAATTAATAACAGATAAGTTTGCAAATGATGTTATAGAAGATCTTGATATAAAAGCTACTCATTATGAAGATGCATGTTTCTATATTGAGGATATAAAAATATTATCAATCGATTCAAGTAATATACATTTATCTGTGAGTGGAGACACAAGTGCTACTCTTCAATATGGTTCTAATTCTGATAATAAAATTGGTGATGGGATTAGAATTTATAAAAATTATTTAACTAACGTTAATATTTCTATTGCAACTGATAAAGCATTTGATACAAATTTTTTAAATGCAAAAATAGAAGATGTAAAGATAATAGATGATAGAGAAGACATAATGTGAATTATTACCAAGTTGGGATTGTGAATGTATTAAAGAACAATTTATGACATCATTATCAAATAGTATTGATAAACTTGAAAATAAGGAGAAATAAACAAAATTATACAATTGGAATAGTTAGTTTTGGGGTATGTAGTTAAAATATTAGAAAATACAAAAAGTTAAAATAAAGAATTCCAAAGTTATTATTCTCTGGAATTTTTTTGAATTTCAATATTTTCAATATTAAATATAGGATCTTTAAAAAACTCTTCTAATGTAACACCTAATCCTTCACAAATTAGGTACAGAGTATCAACTCTTGGATATAAAATTCTACTTCTGAAAAAGTCATTTAATAGTGAAGGATTAATGCCTGCATCACAAGATACTTCATATTTTGAACTTTTTTCTTTTTCTTTCATTAAGTTTTCAAGTCTAAGTTTAATAGCTTCATTAAGTTGCATTTTAATAATCCCCCAATCTAAATAAAATCATTAAAATTATAACAAAACTTTTTACATGACATTGCGTTAAAAAACGCATAATACAATTTAAATAAAGTTGATGATGATAGGCAAATAGTTGCTAAAAATAAGAGAAAGTAGTAAAATAAAGATGATATGCGTTAAAAAACGTACAATATAAAATGAAAGGAGAATGATTATTGAAAACAAAGATGTACAAAATTGTTTTAAATAATGGAGAAGAAATAATAAATAGTTATTGTACTTCTTATTCATTACCTAAATTATTAGAACAATTTATAAATGACGATTGGAAAACATTATTTATTAGTTCATATAAAATAGGAAAGGAATCAAAGAAAAAAAATAGAGATTTAAACAATATAGAAAAAGAAAGATATTATAATACAAAATACTCACTGTATTATAAGAGATATAAAAATAATAAAATAGAGGAAAAAGAGTATGAAGAAATTAAGGAAATACTAAAAAGATTAAAAAATGAATGTAAAACTAAGAAAGAATTTGAAACAAAATTTGAGAAATATGAAGAACACTAAAAAATATTAGTGTTCAAAATATTTATCAGTATCATTATATAAATCATCTAAGTTGATATTTAGAGCTAAGCAAAAGGCTTTAATCTCAAAATCTTTGACAAGTCTTTTATTATTTTCAATTTCGTAGATGTCAGCAATAAACATGGTAACCCCCAATAATTGCATTCTTTTACACAAGTCAGGTTGAGAGAGTTTTTGTTGTTCACGATATTTTTTGATATTTGTACCAACAATATTGACTTGATTATTTAGTTTTCTAATAATACCCATTTTGTAAACTCCTTTTTATATTTACCTTTAAATATTCTATAATATTTTTATTGCCTAACCTACAAACTGGGTTTTATTTTTTAGAAGGAATTGATAAAAAATTAAAAAGAGGAGGTGTATATATTATGCCTATAGTATATATGAATTTAACCGAAGAGCAAAGATTGCAAATCCTATTTTTTTCGCTTGTGATGTTAGCAATATGTGGAGTATTACAATATATAAAAATTAAGTATAAAGATAAGATAGAGAAATGTAATAATAAAATTATAAAGAAAATTTTTGAACAATTATAAGTATATTGTTAGTGAAAATTTTATGATTTTCTCAAAATAGTAAAAGGTTAAATTGTTATTTTTTTTCTCACATTGAAAATATATATAAATATATATAAACTAATGATGAGGTGAGGAGAATGGAAGAATATATTAGGACTATAAGAAAAATATTAGGAAATGAAAAATTTAATCAATTATCACATGAGCTATATGAAAGAGTAGACAAAAAATATAGAAAGATTAGTATAGATGATGCTAATGAGATAGTAAACTTTAATCTAGCTAATATCTTAGTAATTGCAATTGAAAAGGCTAGAGGCTGTGAAAAGAAAGATATAATAAAAGTTATTAGTTGGTATAATCTAGGTCCAAAATCATTTTTATTAGAAAAGCAAATAAGTAGTTTTGAAGAAAATTATTCAGAGTATATTGCACTAATAATAAAAAAAGTTAAAGAAGATAATGTATTAGCAGAAAGTAACATGTAAAAGTGTTACTTTTCCTTTTTTCTGAACTAGTTATAATAGATATACTCTATTATAATTATAAACAAATAAAAGAGTAAAAGGTTTAATAGTTTAGAGTAAATTTTATAAAAGACACAAATTCCACATAAATACACTTATGTAGAATTTATAAAAATAAAAGTAGAAATATGAAATATAAAATTCTACATAAATAACAAAAGGTGATGTAAAAAAATTCAACATAAATGGAGGAGTAAAAAATGGGTAAAGAAGAATTAAATAAAAATAGAACACAAAAAGAATTGATGTCAGAATTTGAAAGATATTTAGAGGAAAATTATCCAAACACTGAAGACAAAAATACACAAAAGGCATATTTAAGTGATGTTAATATGTTTTATAAATACTTTGAAGAAAATTTTAGTGAAATAATAATTTCCTTTTCTAGAGCTGATATTATAGAATATAAAAATTATATGTTAAAAGAAAAGGGTTATAAGGCTACAACAATTAATAGAAAATTAGCATCATTGTCTGTATATGAAAATTTTTTAATAGAAAAAGGAATAAAAGACGTAAAATCAATAAAAGAACAAGACTTTTATAAAATAACTGTACCTTACATTACAGCTGATATGTTACCAAGAAAAGCAATGAAAAAAGTAGAACTATTGGCTGGAAAAACTAATATTAGAGATCAAGTAATATTAGTTTTTATACATGAAGGGGGATTAAGAGTCTCTGAAGTAATAAATATACAGTTAGAAAGAGATGTTAATTTAGAAATGCGTAAAATTACTATATGGGGAAAAGGAAATAGAATTAGAGAAATTATTATAACTAATGCTATGTTTGATATTTTAGAGGAATATTTACCTATAAGGGATAAACAATTGGCTGGAAGAGAAAATAAGTACTTAATTATAAGTAACAAATCAGTAACTACAGGAAAAAGAATTGATAGGAGTATGGTTAATAAAATGTTAGAAAAGTATTGTAAAAAAGTTAATGAAAATAGTATTAATCCACATATTTTTAGACATGACTTTGCTACAAATAAATATGAAGAGGGGTATACTGATATGATGTTAAAAAAGTCATTAGGTCAAACGTCTAATGCCACAGATAGATATATACACCCAGGTGGTGAGAAAATCCAAAATGAAATACGACAAAATTCGACAAAAAAATAAAAAAAGATAATTTGAGTAGTAAGGCTATCATATTTACATTTTATGTAAAGTGTGCTAAAATTTTATTATAGTAATAATAGGGAGGTATTATGGTTAAGGTACTTATTGCTGAGGATAATATGTCAATCAGTATACATCTTTCAAATATAATTAATTTTACAAAATCTGCTCAGGCAATATCTATTATTAATGATGAAACAAAAGTCTATGAAGCAATAAAATTATTAGAACCTGAAATCGTTATACTTGATTTAAAATTACAAAAGGGAGATGGATTTGAGATTTTACGAAAGATAGAAAATGATATTGCAATAAAAACAAGAGTCGTAATATATTCAGAAGAAACAAATTACATGGCTAGAGTGTTGGAATTCAAGAGTGTAGAGAAAGTATTTAATAAAATTGAATCTTATGAAGATGTTGGATTAGAAATTCAGAAAATAGCAAAAAATATTGCTAATAAAGAATTGGATAAAAAAATTTACGAAATACTCTTTAAAATGGGATTTAGAGCTGAACATAAAGGAACACAACTTATTAAAGAATGTATTGAAATGTCAACTAAAGAAAAACAAGAAAATTTAAAGACAATTTATGAAAAATTAGCAGAAGTAGAAGAAAAAAAATCATATACAATTAAAGCAGATATACAGGTAGCAGTTAATAAAATGTGGCTATATGGTAATAAAGAAAAAATAAGAAAGTTTTTACGATTAGGTGAATATGAAAAGCCAAGTCCTAAATGCGTTGTTTCTATGGTAAGGTATTATATTGAGCAGTAGGACATAGACTATCATTATTTTTAATTTAAATTATAATTTTCAATTGTAAATCAAAAATCTCATTCGTTAAGAATGAGATTTTTGAATATTAATAAAAAATACTACCAATTACCTTGTAATGCTATTTTGCTACCAGCAGATGCTTGACTGAAACCTGTATCAACAAAGCCATAATCAACGCCATCTCCTGAAACACGAACCCATTGACCTTTTGTACTTTTTACATATGTAACTTTCATCCAATCACTGTGTTTTTGTCCTGGTGTGCAAGTATCTGTAGCTACATACATTCCTGCTGCTACTGTTCCCCAACGATCACTATTTTGACCTGCTTTATAAACAGGCATACTTCTTCTCATACGATAAATTTTATAGTCTTTACCATTAATATTCTCTATTGCATAAGGAAGCTGATCAATACCTGCATGGTAAAATGTTTGATCGGAGATTATTCCAGAAGTTATTACACCACTTGAGTTTCTAAATGCTACAACTTCATTATGTTCTGTATTACAAATACAAAGTTCATTAGGGTATAATCTTCCTACTATTTTGTTTGATAGTATAGGATATTCTCTTATTATATAGGTATTTTTAGTATTATTTATACCAATATAAATTTGACTCATAATTTTCTCCCTTCTAAATATGTAAAATTTTACTAAATCTGATCAGATGATTAGTATGGTGATATTATATCTATTCTTTTAGAATTTAATTGTAAAGTTGATTAAAGTGTATAAAAATTTAATATTAGATATAACTATCTTAAAAATACTCTATTTTTCACTATAAAACGCAATTTTTTTTAATATGTTGCTATTTTTATTGTAAATTACGATTAAAAAGGAGGAAATCTTATGGAAGAAGAAATGTTAAAAATATTTAATAAAACAACTACTACAATAAGTGGCATTTGTACAATACTCACATCAATATTTGGAATTGAATGGGTATTGTTTGCAGGATATTTACTATTGAATCTAGTGGATTATTTTACAGGAACTATAAAAGCTAAGGTAAAAAAATCTGAGAGTTCTAATAGAGGATTAGTTGGGGTAGTTAAAAAAATTTGTTATTGGATTCTTATAGGGGTATCGTTTTTTATATCATATTTACTAGTACAATTAGGAAATAAAATTAACATTAATTTAGAATTTATCATGCTTTTTGGCTGGTTTACTCTTGCTTGTCTAATAATAAACGAGTCTAGAAGCATTATAGAGAATCTAATTGAAATTGGTATAAATGTTCCAGAATTTCTAAAAAAAGGATTAGAACAATATCAAAAAATAATAGATAACACAATAAATAATTTAGATAATAAGAAATAATTGCACTTTATGAATGGTATATAATATTTCTGTTACTGTGTGAAAAAAGTATCTTTTTTTATCTTTTTCGATATTTACATAATTTATACTATATACTAAATATAATAACTGTGATGGTGAAAAGGCAATATATTAGTAAGTAAATTAAAAATATGATATTGATTATGAGCCTTAGTCTTACCTTTAATTGAGTTCTAGTCATGAATAAGTAAAGAATTAAAACATTTATTTTTATAAATCTTACACTTAAATTCAATTAAAATAACAATTTTCTTATGTACAAGGGGCGAAATTCGTCTCTTTTTGTATTTACAAAAAACAGCTATAATCACTTTAGAAGTTTATACAGAGTTTTTATTTTTATATGTTACCGAAAAAGTTACTTCAATACTTTTAATATAATAATTAATTTACATGATTTTATAAAAATTAAACGATAAAAAATTTTAGGATTGAAATTATGTAAAGAATTTTACACTATTATACATTAGTATACATTTTATTACATTCGACACCATTTTTCATACATAACTGTAAGAATATAGTAAAATCACTAAAAAGAATCAAAAATGTAGGAGGTGAATATGAAAAAAGGTATTGATATATCATATCACAATGGAAGTGTAAATATGTCAGAGGTGAAGTTAAGTGGAATAGAATTTATTATTTTAAGACTAGGATATAGAAAAAAAGAAAATCATATTGATAAGAAATTTTATGAAAATTACAATAATGCTATTCAACAAGGAATACCGATAGGAGTATATATATATTCTTATGCTCTTAATACAAATGATGCTTTAAAGGAAGCACAGTTTGTTTTAGATACAGTAAAAGATCTTAAGTTGGAGTATCCAATTTATATTGATATGGAGGATGCAGATAATTATAAATCACAAAATAAAGTAAATTACTCTACTTGTATTGATATATGTGAGACTTTTTGCAATTGTATAGAAAATGCTGGTTATTATGTGGGAATTTATGCTAATTTAGATTGGTTAAATAATAAAATAAATGACAGTAGATTAGACAAATTTGATAAATGGGTAGCTCAGTGGTCAAATAGTTGTAAGTATAAAAAGGAATTTGGAATGTGGCAATATTCATCTAATGGAAATATATCTGGAATAGCTGGAAAAGTAGATTTAAACTATGATTTGAGAGATTATCCTTCTATAATAAGAAATGCTAAACTAAATTTATTAACTGAAAAAAATAATATCTATGTAGTGCAATCTGGTGATACTCTTACTAAAATTGCAAAAAAATTTAATACAAACTGGAAAGAAATCTATAATTTAAATAAAGAAACGATAGGTGATAATCCTAATTTTATCCAAATTTGACAAAAATTAATTGTTAGGGAGGAATAGAATGGAGGACAAGAAAACAAAAGAGTTTATATTGAATGAATTATCAAAGTTTAGTTTTAGAAAGTATACAAAAGGATTCAGATACCTTAATGAAGCAATATATATGTGCATAAAGGATGCTGATGCTATAGAAAATTTACATAAAAATGTGTTCCCTTTTATTGCAGAGAAATATAAAGAGAAATCGCCATCAAATGTTAAGTGGTGTATAGAACAATCTGTAAGGACTATGTATAATAATACAGAAGAGAGTAAAATATGTAAATATTTTAATATAGGAGAAAATACAAAACCTAGTTTAAAATCTATTATATATACAGTACTGTGTAAATATGAATGGAATAACAATGTATAAGATGATTAACTGGATATTAAAAATAAATTGAAATAAAGAATACAAGTGTTAAATGATTAATAAACAAAAGCGAGATTTCAATAATAGTCTCGTTTTTATTTATAACTGATTCTTTTATAAAAGAGATAAAGTATTAAAAATTAGGAAAATCTTGCTTAAGAAAGAATATAATTTTTGAAATTGACTTAGAATGAATCTTAATAGTATCAAGAGATTTAAAATAATCGTAAACAAGAGAATTATTAGTCGTACTATTTAACAATATTATATTTTTATAATCATCAAATTTAAGGAATTGTGCTGTAGCAACTACAAATATGTATTGAACATATCTATCTAGTGAAATATTTAAATCAATTAATATGCTATTATCAAATTCATTTAATATAGTATCAATAATATCAAATAGATTTTCTTTGCCATGTTTTTGAATAAAATGTTGAAAAAAGGGATATGATAAATCCATAAATAAAAACACCTCTTAATATATAGATACTAAGTATATTAAAAAGGTTTCAAAAAGTATAAAAATTATTAAGATTATTGTCCTGAGTGTTTATTTTGTCTCATGAATTTTATTGTATATAATATAAATTCTTTTTCTTCCAGAGTAAGATTTGATATTTCGTTTAAAATAATAGAATCCATGCATTCACATTTATTGGAAATGAATTCTTTTAAAATATGGTTTGGAGTTATATTTAATGCATTGCATATTTTTACTAGAGTTAAACTAGAAGCAATGTTTTCTCCACGTTCTATTAATGAAAGTGTATCAGAAGAAATTTGTGCTTTCTCAGATAAACCTTCCTGTGTAACCTTTCTATACATTTTGATATGTTCCCCAACAGATTTTTTAAATTTACTTTCATCAATATTTTGCATATACTTCCTCCTAAACTATTTTATAATTATATCAATTGTAAAAGTAAAAATTAAGATATTATAATACGAATGAAAATATGACAAAAACCGACAATTTGCAACAAAAAAACAAATGTGTTAAAATTAAATCGTACTACAATACGAAAAAGGAGAAGAAATGAAAAAAAGTTTGATTTATAATTTACTATCTAATGATAAAAGAATAAAAAGGTTTAAATATTTTCATTTAGTAGAGGAAAAGACAATTATATGCTTTCTTATGCAGATTGGTGATAAAAGGGAAAATATGCTAAAGAATTTTAAAAGAATGTTATATTTAAATAAAAGCATAACAATAACAAAGGTTAATTCTTTATGGAAAAACAATAATATTACCAATAAAGCTAAATCAGATGAAAATAGGGAAATAAAAGAGTATGAAAGGTTAAAGGTTAAAATTAAGAAATATATAGAAAAAATTGATTTAACAAATAACAAAGGGATTACTAATGCATTTGAAACTTTAATTTTATATGAAGAAACTATTAGAAAATTATATATTGATGGAGTAGAAGATATAAAAAATACTGAAGACATTACGAAAATGTAAGAAATTGTATTTTACTTTTTTATAAATTTAAAATATAATAATGTGTAACTAAATTTAGGGAAATATTATCTAATAAAAGGGGATTTAATGGAAGAACTAGTAGAGAAAGTGAAAAATGGAGATAAAGAAATATACAGAGATCTAATATCAGATATGAAAGAAGAACTATATAGAATAGCTAAAAAGAAAATTAAAAATTCTAATGATATAGAAGATGTCATCCAAGAAACTATAATTAATGGATATTTTAAAATAGGACAGTTAAGAAATAACAAACATTTTAGAACATGGATTATAAAAATACTAATTAATGAATGTAATCTATTTTACAGAAATAAAAGACACGAAGATGATATAAAAAATAGATATAAAGATGAGTTAGAAACAAAAGGTTTCAAGAATGATTCTGTAGGGTTTGATAATCTAATACAAGATTTAAATGATATCGAAAAAAATATTTTTAAATTATATTATGAAGAAGAACAATCTATAGAAGAGATATCTAATATTTTGAAAATTAATAAAAATACCATAAAAACAAAGTTACGTAGAGGAAGAGAAAAAGTAAATTCTACATATAAGAAGATTATTATGACAGTTGTAATCTTAGCAATTATAACAACAGGAATAACATTTGGAAAAGATATAATAAATTACTTAAAAGATATCTTTAATTTAAGCAGTATAGGTCAAAATAACGATGGAATATTGATGGCAATAGAGGAAAAAGAATGGATACAAAATATTGAAATGGACTATATAGAGTTAGACAAAGGATATAAAATAAGAATTGATTACTTATTAGTTGATGATATTAATATGTATATGATTTATGACTTGAAATCGGATGAAGATCTGAATGAATATGATAGAATGAGTATAATAGATTTAACCATTAAAGATGAAAATAATAATATTATATTTAATAATAAAGATCTAATGGAAGAAACTATAGTTCAATTAGAAGGATGGAAGAATATAGAAACTGAGTCAAACACCAATATAAAAGAGTTAAACTATATGATATCAAATGGAAATTTCAATATGAAAAAATTAGAAATAACTTTTTCAAAAGTTATGATTTATAGTAGTAATAATCCAAGCAAAGACAGTAAAATAATTAATGAAAATGAAAAGAAGATATATATAGACATAGATGAAAAGTTTATTAATACCAATACTATTGAATATATTACAGAATATGAAGATAATAATGAATATAATATTCAAAAGGCTATAATAACAGAAACAGGTTTTTATGCCATTATAAAGAGTAAAAATATGGATGTAAATTTTACATTAGAAATAGATGAGCATTATAAACATAAATGTAGTTATAGGCTATTAAGTTCATATAACAGTGAAGAAATATATTATTATTTGATTTTATCAGATATCAACTTAACAGATAATTATAAACAGTTATTATTAAAAAATAAAAATGAAGTTATAAGGTTATATAAAAAGGAAATCTAGGCAGAAATGCCTAGATATTTTAATATTACCAACTATAGGATGTTAGTTCTATATTTATAGTATCAGAAGAATTACATTTACATTCAATAGAAACATCACTAGAACCAGACAAACCTAAGAATATGTAGTCAAATTTTTTTAATGAACCATTTGTAGATATTGTATATTTATTAGTAACTTTACGACTAGCAATGGTTACATATATTGTTACATCGTAAATATTTCCAGATGATGATGTAGACTTAGCTTCAATAGCCATAAAAGTGCCATCATAGTTTTTAGTTATTGGTCTACTACTACCTTTAAATTGAATAGAACCTGTAGAATAGTAGGCATAAGGTTGAATACTATATGGACTTGAAGCCTTAACTGGAGTAGAACATATAAATAAATTCACTAACAAGAATGACATTAGTATGCAAGTAGATAATTTCGTAACTAGCTTTTTCATCAATACACCTCCTTTATAAAATTTTAATAAATTATATCAACGAATATATAAATAAATATAAAAAGATAAAAAAAAATAAAATGATAATGAAACCTAATAAGAATTTTTTGTATCTAATTAGTAGAAACATTGTGAGGTGATAAAGATGGTGAACATGTTAATAGCAAATAGAGATATGTTCAAATTAAAAAAATTAGTAAATGAAGTTATTACAAAAAATGAAAATATTAGGATAGCAAAAATAGCAAATAATAAAGAAGAAACAATAAAAATCTTAAATAATGATAATATAGATGTTATTTTACTAGATATAAATATCATTAAGCCTAACGAAAATCTAATATCAAATATGATAAAAAAAGAAAAGCAGGAAAAATATAAAGATTCTATAATGTTAATCACAAAAAATTTCAAAGAATCACAAAAAGTAATAGGAAATAAAATGATATTTGATTACTTAATTGAAGAAGAAGATAGCAATGAGATATTATATAAAATTAATAGAATGATTATAAGTAAAGATTTAGAAGGAAAACGAAAGAAAATTATTGAAGAGTTAAAATATATAGGCTATAATATAGAACATGTTGGTACTAATTACTTAGCAGATGCAATTATTCAAATGTATTTAAATAGAGGAGCTATGTTAGATAATCTTCAAAAAGATGTATATCCAATAATATCAAAAATGCACAATAAACCTATACATAATATAAAATGTGATATTACTAGAGCAACAGAATGTATGTATTATGAATGTGATAATGAAAGATTAAAAAAGTATTTTGGATTTTATGATGATAAGAAGCCAACAGCAAAGACGGTCATTTTTACAATATTGAATAAAATATAAAAAATATTAAGTTAAATATAGAAAATAAAAAGGAGAAAAATATGAAAAAGAAGTTAATTGTAATCATAGTTATAATTTTAATAATAAGTAGTATTATTGGAATAGGAATCATTAAAGGGATAAATGAGGAAAAAGAAGATGAATCAAAAAAAGAGATTACTTTTAATCAAGAAAATGAAAAAGTAAAAGACACAAATGCAGAGATAAATGAGTTGCTAGAAAAAAGCGATATTTCTAATTATTTACCTAGAGATATATCAGAAATAAAATTAATAAATTACCAAACAGAAGACCAAAAGACAGATATTTATACAGATAGCGATTTAATATTAGAGTTAGTAAGAATTCTACATAATGTTACATGGACTGAGACAGATGAAAATATAGAATGTTGTTATTTTGGTATTGATATTAAAGGTAAAGATAGTACTACTAGGCTAGAATTAGAAGCTATACATGTAACCGAAACACAAGAGGAGTTAGGATATATAAAACTAATAAAAGGCAATTTGAAATCTAATTTTACTGTAAATGGTGGAGCATATTATGAATTATATGGTTTTGAAAAACCAAAGTATTATCTTCATAAAAGTAATTTGGAACTACCTAATAAAGATATATGCTATAAAGCAAAAGAAAAAGCATTAACAGGTTTAAATGAAAACGAAATAAAAGAACTACAGACAACCATATATGATTATCAATGTATGATGGAGAGTATATTAGGTGAAAGTACAAGGTTATTAAAAGAGAAAACAAGTTATTATTGGAGACAACAAATTTATGATGAGGTATTTACAGATAATATAACAGGAACAAAAGTGTATAATGGAAATAGGTTAATAAAAGTATTACAAGAGGTAAAAAAACAGATCGAAATTATAAAGGATGAAGAAACTAAAAGAGATTTAGAGAAATTCTGTAATTTATTGAAAGAAGGACTTGATGAACATGATATTGAAAAGTGCTTTGAAGCACACGAGATATTACATGATTATAGTATTTGGGTAATAAATTATCCAGTAATGAATCTAATGATAGAACCATATGACTGGAGTGCGTTTAAAACATATTTTGGTAAGGCATCTATAATAAAATAAAAGAGAGTATTTCAGTATATTTATACTAAAATACTCATTTAAATTTGTGCCAAAAATTATAAATTATTTGCTAAAATTTACCAAGAACCATAAAAAGGTATTTTAGAATAACCTGATGCAGATCGAATGCCAGTATCAACAAAACCATGCTTAAATCCATCACCAGTAACTCTAACCCAATTACCAGCAGAACTTTGCACATAATCGATAGCTTTACAATATGGTTTATCTTCTCCAACAGTCGAACTATTAGTGGCAACAAGACAACCAGCTGCAACATATCCCCAATGGTGTCCTTTAGCTGTTATTACTTCTTTCTTAGAACGCATTTTATATACTTTATATAGCTCGTCTTTTCCTGTTTCAGGATTTTTAATATTTGCAGTACCATAAGGGAATTCTTCGCAAAATGTAGCAGAATAAGCTTCTCCAGGAATACCACCAGGTAGAGGATATCTGTTTATATCGACAGTAGTTCCAGTAAATACTCCAGCAGAATTCAAGTAATTAATACCAACAAAATCTCCATCTCCTCCATAAAGAACATAAGCTTCTCTAGGGTTTATTTTGCCAACAAGCTTGTAGTTATTCATTGCATCATAAATATTATATGCTTTGTTAGTTTTATTGATAAGTAGTTTTAAAAAAAATGCCATATGGATCCCTCCTTTCTTTTAGATATAATAAAATAATAATACCTTTGTTAAGTAAAAAATTAAAAAGTGGATAAAAAAGGTTTTATATGGTTGAAGAAAGATAATTATTAAAGACCATATATAAATAACTATAATAATTAAAATATATGAAGTAAATTGGCTTTCAGATATAGTATAAAATATAAGAAAATTATAAAAAGATAAAAAAATGAAAATGATTTAGAATAGTTTTATGATTGATTATAAGAGAAAAAATTGAATAACATGATATTTGAAAATGCTTTGAAGCACATGAAATACTGCATGATTATATGATATACTTTGGTAAGAGATGTATCATAAAATAAAAAGTATTTTCATACTGTTTGTATGGAAATACTTTTTAATGCTAATAATTTTTACTTTGCACAGTCAGGAGATTAAATAGTATTTTTAGTTTTTATATGTAATTTCTTTTATCTTTTTAACATTATAAATTGCAGAGGTTTCAGAAATTTCAAAAGAATTTTTTAATACTATATTTGCATATACTTCATGAAGTTCTGTTTTCAAATTATTATTTTTCACTATACTATCTTCAGATATTTCGAGAATTATTGGATATATAAATTTATCATTTTTAAATGATATATAAGTAATTTCTGCAAATAAATAGGTAACATTGAAATCCTCAAGATATGGAGTTTGGTATCTAATATGTAGATTTGATAATTCTTTTTTATCATTATATTCATTTAAGATAAGTTCTGACAATTCATTTTCTTTTAGTATATATATAGGTGAATCGCCATTAATTTTTGCTATGTTAGGAGATGAATTACTAGTAGAATATGAAATTGTACCATTATAAATTAATAAGTCATTTTCTTCTATATCATCAAATGATATTGTGCAAGAATTAGTATAACTTAAAATTTCAATATCTAAAGGAGTGTATAGAGTAAGAAAAGTATAGTCAGGGATATCGCAAACAATATGATCATTATAAATCATATAGTCATTTTTTATATTTAAAATATTATAATTATATTCTGTGTTACTACCATTATACGATGAAAATATGATTCCTTTAACCTTTTCAGTATAGTCTTGAAATGTAATATTTGATATATCTGTATGTGTAGCAACATTATCATTTGGGGTATAATTTGAAGTATCATTAGTATATAAAACGTTATTTAAAATTGATTTTAAGGTTACAAAAATACATAATATAATAATGATAAAGATAATAATAATTATTAGTTTTAGTAAATTAAATTTTTTCATTTTTTCCTCCTATCATATATTAGATACAAAATTTTCTATAATAGTTTCATAAATATAAAAAAATAAGTGTATATTCTAAAATAAAATATATAATCCATACTAATTTATCTATATTATACATCAAAATCTACCCAATAGGAAGTAATTTTAGTATAAATTCTATTGGGTAGATTATAAAATTAAATATATGCTAAAACCTTATTATAAATAATAAGCATTGACAGTAGTAGTAATTTTAATTTTTTTATCTGTAACTCTAACATAACCAGTATCAGTTGTTCTAAAAACATCATATGAGATATAATATTCTATATTATCATTAATAAATATAGAGTCACTATTTTGTGTGGATGATAAATTATATATTTTACTATCTACATTAGCAACAACATGCCCTTCTGTGCAAATACCATCTTCAAATGGTTGAGGACTCTTAAACCATACATCAACAATCATGTCATCATATTTTTCACCGTTCTCACCACTTGCTTGAATAGATAAATTTAATTTTCTACCTGCATATGTAAGCCTTCTACCAACATTACGTCCAGATTCTAATAAAACAGTTCCGTAGTAATAATCTCTTGGAGATAACTCAGTAACAACAGGAAATTTATTAGAGAAAATATTTTTATCTATTGTAAAGTTATCATTTATTTTAACATCCGTTTGAAATTGATCAAGATTCCAATTAGTAGGCATTTTAAATCCCATATTGCCTGAATATCCAGAAGAAGAATTGCTAACAAAGCAAGTTGTTGCGTATCCTTTATCCATTACACGTGAACAAACATTTCTAGTTCCATACACACCAGCTTTGTAATAGGTAGAACCTCCATCAATTGCTTTAAAATAGGGAAGGGCGTATTTTTCTATTTGATTATCAAGCATATCAATATCAACTACAAAATAAATTATAGTTCCCTTAGGAATACAATAACTTCTTGCTCTTGAGTATGCTTCTTGAACGTCTTTCCATCCTTGAGACTCTGTAAAGTAGCTTATGCTTGGTTCACCATCTCTTTGATATATAGGATAAAATTTTATTCCATTATCTATCATACCTTTAGCTTCATCAAATGCTAACTCTTTTCCTTGATTACCACTGATATATCTTCCAACAATAGATACTCCTAAATTTTTCACAATATCTATTCGATTAATTTTACGAATTTCACTATGGATAGTATATGATGTATCGATGGCATTGTAAGGTCTATCTTGATTACCTGTACTTACTAATAAAGCCATCCAAGTGTTAGTATCGCATATATTTGTTTGCTCTAAAATCATGTCTTTTTGAAACCTTCCTATAGTAGAGCCTAAGAATGAATCCCATTTATTAGAATTTATGCCAATATCTATTGGATACCCATTACATACCAATGCATATCTAACAAGTTCTATTGCATCTTGCTCAGTCTCACTATTAAGACTACCATTACTAGGGACAATAGGTAAACGTGATTTAGTACCATTGCCGAATTTGCCATCTATATTTGAGCCAGTAAATCCCTCTATCTTTTGAAGCACAGCTATAAGTGATTTATTCATTTCTCTACTATAAATTCCATCGCAAGGTGTTAATCCGATGTAATTTTCATATTTATTATTAAGTTTTTGTTGAATCTCTCTAATATTACTATTTCCACCACGTACAAGTTTAAATTGATCCATAGAAAGCAATGATTTCATTATATTAAGAGTAACTGTAGAACTCGTATCTGAGCACCCAGCATCTTTTTTAATGGAAGTAATTGCAGAACCTGTTCCAGAGTAAAAATGATTAGTTATATCATTTGAGCCTATTGAATAACCTTTACAGAAACAAGCACCTTGAATAATTCCATATATATTATCTTCTGTTGTATCGTCTGAGGATTGTTGTTGTACACCATTAGGAAATCTTGCTTTAAATTTTGATGTAGTAGAAGGACCAAAAGAAGTTGATGTAGCTGTAATACCTAATTCTATTTGGAAAGCTCTAAGAAGTGCATGAACTGTACCCCAACCAGTAATTCCATCAACAACAATATCTTCACCGTATCCTTGTTTACCATGATAAGTTTCGTTAAGCCATTGTTGAGTTTTTTCAACTAATATATCTGCCATAAAAAAACCTTCTTTCAATTATTAAATTTTTAAATTCATTATATTTCTGATCAGAATTTTAATAAATATTAATAATATTATAAAGAATGTATTATAACAAGATTCAGAAAAAAGATAAATGTGGTGTTTTATTGTTGATAGTTGATTTATTAATAAAATCTAATTATTTAAATATTTAAACTAAAGGATGATGATGTAAAAAAAGTATTAGCTAGATATAATGGAACAAATAATGATGCTACAGAATATGGTATATCAAACTTTGAACTATATCAGATATTTGAAAAGTATAATAAGTCTATTAGAGGGGAATAAATTGACAGTATAGTAATAAAGTAATATAATTCATAAGAGAAAGGTTAGAATGGTGAACCATGTTTATAATGAATGTATGCAAATATATATTTATTCCTATAATTATATTTATAATTATAGGAATAGTAGTTAAGAAAAAGCAT
This sequence comes from uncultured Clostridiaceae bacterium, assembly GCA_948469815.1. Taxonomy (GTDB): domain Bacteria; phylum Bacillota; class Clostridia; order TANB77; family CAG-508; genus CAKPSH01. Next base: position 65,066 of record CAOKMR010000001.1, read on the forward strand.
TTAATAATATTAGGAGTAGTAATTTTAATATTATTAGAATTAAGTGCCATTGCATTTTTTGGCTACACTCTTTATAAAATGGATGAAGAAGAAAAAAGCAGAAAAGTAGGAAAATATGCTGATATAAAAAGCAATTTCATAACAGCGACTGTTGACAATATGAATTATAATCTAGAATAGAATGAATAAAGGATACAGAGAGATATTTATATCTAGCTGTATCTTTTATTTTAATGAAATTAGTAGGTTAATTTTTATAAAAACACTTAAACAAATAAAAAAATAGTGTATGCCGAAAAATTCATATAGGCGAGTTTAATTTAATATACAAGTTGTTTCTTGTTATTCTCAATAGGCTTAAAGTAATTATGCACTAATTCATCAGTAAATATATTAAATGATTCTAAATTTCTTTTTTGTTTTGGTGAACCCTTTTTTCTTTTGTAGGGTTTAATGATTCTACTCATTTTCATCACCTAAGGTGATTATAAATAGATTTATATTAAAAGTCTGAAAAGGACTAATAAGAAGAATTTTAAAGAATAAAAAACAAAGAAAGACTAGAAAAGACAATTTTAATCTAATTATTTTTTTCTAGCCACTTTTTAAAGTCTTCCTCAGATAATTTTTTGGCTCTATATGATGCAACTATAATTTTACCTAGTCTCTTATATTTTTCAAAATCTGTTACATATTCGTTTATATCTGGATTTCTTCTAGCAAGCATAGCTTTTTGAGAATATATTTTATAATACTGTTCTAAAAGTTTATCTTTATTCAAACTCCTTTGAAATACACTTTGTCTTCCAATCTCTCTGCAAGTTTTATTAGAGGATGGAGCTATATTACTACAATACTCTATTTTAGAGTTAGAAGAAATAAAATAGTTATTACAATTTTTACAAACTTTGAAAAATAATTTGTTTTCCACAATATTACAAAGAATAAAGTATAATAGAGATTCTATTGAAGGAGGAAGTGAAACTGTAATTTTCTCAATTTTATTTTCTTTATTTGCTAAGATTTTATATAATTCATTTTCCGATTTATTTGCTATTGGACAATCATTTACTTTATAAAAAATAACATTTTCCATTTTATTTTCTCTAAGTAAAGGCAAATTTTCATGTACAGTTTGTAATACTAAAAACCTATCTAAACTCGTAAAACCTTGATTTTTTCTTTTAGGATTAATAATGCAATAATCCATAATCTCATCTAGTTGTTCTTGAATTCTCTTTAAAGAAGAACATTTTTTAGAGTATATATTATCTATAAAAATTTGGAAATCTTTTTCATTAAACGATTTAGTATTGAAAATTTTCTTATAGCTAACATCTAATATAGCAAAAGAATATTTTAAAAAGAAATCCTTAAATTCATTTATTTTATCAAAGTCAGTATTAATAAAATCTATAAAAAAAGTACCCAATGGTTGAGTAATAATTGAATAAGAGTTTTTGAATTCATAATTACAACTTTTTTTTGAAAAAACAAGGGGAAAATAATAGATTATTTCTTGTTTTAATTCTTGATTAATTAATATACCGATATGATTAAAAACTTCTGAAAGATAGTCATAATCTATCATAAAGAACTCCTTTCTGTTAAAAACAGATTTCAAAGTATTTGTATAAATCTGTTATATTCAAATAACTGTCCAATTTATTGACTTTTGATGAAGTGGAAAATATAATGCAGTTATAGTTAAGAACATTGAAATTAAAAAAATGTTTTTAACAAATTGATATATAGTATAATTATATATTTTCTACCTCAAAACTCCTTTAAATTATACTATATATCGCTTCAATATGCAATATATAGGGATTTTAAAAGCTCTATATAGAAAAACTATGCCCAAAAGGGTGTAAACACTTTTTTAACCAGAAAGGAGGAAATATAGTAATGTGGAAAAAAACAAAGTTATTGAGAGGCTATATTTTAAAGAAAAGAGAACATTAACAGAAATTGCTGAAGAATTAAAGGTATCAGTTAGTTATATTACAAAAGTACTAAAGAAAAATGAAATGTATAGTGTTGAAAAAGAAAAGCGAAGAGAGGCAAATCTGGCTAAAAGAAGGTTAAAACAAAAAGAAATTATTTATAATAAAAGAAAACAAAAGAAAAAATCTGACTCATCATATCTAGCATTAAAGAGTTCTCATGAACAGGCATCAAAGGAATTATCAAAGAGCAGAACTCTTGGCACAGAAGCATTAAGACAATGGTGCTTAGGTGCATATAAGTATAATCCTGAGAAAAAAAGATATGAGTTTGATGCAGGTACTTCTGTTAGATCAATAGATTTACCACAGTATATAAAAGTATAGAGAAAATAAAAAAGGCCATAAGGCTTTTTTATTTTGGAAAAATGGAGGAAAAAGTGAATAAAACTGAATGCAAAAAAATTTTAAAAAAAGCATACAAACAAGCAATTGCTCACAATAAAAACATTACACCAAGTAGTATAGAAGATGAAATGAAAAATGTTCTGAAAGAACATGGTTTAGAATATATTGCATATTCTAAAATAGCCATAAATAATATGAAACATAGTGCAAACGATACGATTACGTTAAAAGATTTACTAGCAGAAATTGATATACTTCCTAGAATATATACTAAAAGATTAGCAATAGAGAAGTCAAAAAATATTTAATTTTTTCTCAGATTAATTTTTGTTAATAAATATTACAAATTTATCATACATTTAATTGAGGTGGATGAATTGGAATCAAGACCAAAGGAAGACAACAATAAACAAAAATTCAATATATATGTTACTTATGACAAAAATGGAAAAAGATTTCAAGATATAGTTGAAGATATTCTAATAAGAAAATTTAATGAAATTTAGAAAAATTTTTCTGAGCTTGATAAGCAAAAATTATTCTGATAATTTTTGCTTATAGGTAATTACAGAAGGGAGGATAAATGTATGTAGAAAATAATATTAATACAACATATAATGTAGCAATCTATATGAGATTAAGTAAAGATGATGGTGATAAAGAAGAAAGCGAAAGTATAACAAATCAAAGAAAAATTTTAAAAACCTATGTTAAAGAAAATGGATATTTATTGTATGACGAATATGTTGATGATGGTTATAGTGGAACTAATTTCAATAGACCTGGATTTAAAAGATTATTGAAAGATATTGAAATGAAGAAAGTAAACATGGTGATAACAAAAAATTTAGCAAGACTTGGAAGAGATTATATAGAAACAGGAAGATATATAGAAACATACTTTCCAGAACATCAAATTAGATATATAGCAGTATTAGATGATGTTGATACATTTTTAGATAGAAATTGTGATACAGCAGCATTTAAGAATATAATGAATGACTACTATGCAAAAGAAACATCTAAGAACATAAAGAAAACAAAAAATAGAAAAAAGAAAGAAGGATTTTATTATATATCATATGCACCATTTGGTTATAAAAAAATTGATAAATCTGGAAAATTAAAGATAGATGAAGTACAAGCAGAAATAGTTAGAAGAATATTTGACGAATTCCTAAAAGGTAAGGGAACATATCAAATTTCTAGATTACTTACCGAAGAAAAGATTGTTACACCAGGGTTACAAATGAAAATGAAAACAGTAATGAATAATCTTACTGAAACTACTAATATATGGACTCATACCGTAATAAAGAGAATTTTAACAAATCCAATATATATAGGAAAAGTAGTACAAAACAAAACTAAAAAGATAAGCTATAAGAGTAAGAAAATAATTGCACTTCCAGAAAATGAACATACAAATATAGAAAATCATCATGAACCTATTATAGAAAAGGAAATTTGGGATGCAGTTCAAATGATATTTGAAAATCATAAAGGTGAAAAAATCAGACAAGAAGATCCTCTTTTAAAATCATTATTATATTGTGCTCATTGTCATAATAGATTAGGAATAATAAGTAAAAAAGATAAATATAAAGACAAAATAACAATAAGAAAATACATTATATGTTCTACAGCAGCTAGAGCAGTAAGTAACAAGAAATGCTATAAACAATATATAAATTATAACAAAGTTGAACCATTAATTTTAGAAAAAATTGCTGAAATATTTGAGCAATTTTTAAATTCAGAAGTTTTTGATAATGAAAAAGCAGTAAAAAAATTAATACAGGCAAAAAGTAATAAAGGTAAAATTGCAGAAAAATTGGATAGTGTTACAAAGGAGCTAGAAAGTACAAATAAGAAGCTAAATACATTATATTCGGATAAATTAAATGGGATTATAGAAGAACAAGATTACTCACTATTTTCAGAAGGATTATTAAATGAAAGACATAGATTAGAAAAAATCAAATCTGAAACTGAAGAAGAATTACAATGTTTTGAAAACGAATCTGATAGTAAGAAAATTGAAGAGAAAATGAAAAATACATTAGAACAAATAGTTAAAAATAAAAATTTTTCTAAAGAAACATTACAACAGATAGTTAATAAAATAGAAATAGATAAAGACAAAAATATTCTAATACATTTTAACTTTTATGAATTAAATTGCATTGGGGGGTATTTTAATATACATGAGCAAGCAGCAAATCAGTAACATTGCATTATATATGAGATTAAGTAAAGATGATGGAGATAGAGAAGAAAGTGAGAGTATTAGAAATCAAAGAAATATTATCTATGATTTTATAAATGAAAATTTTGTTTTTGAACATTGTTATGAATACACAGATGATGGATATACAGGAGCTAATTTTAATCGCCCTGGATTTAAAGAGATGTTACGAGATATAGAAGATAAAAAAATTAATTTAGTAATCACAAAGAATCTAGCAAGATTTCGGAAGAAACTATATAGATTCAGGCGAGTATATAGAAAGAATTTTTCTAAATCAAAATGTAAGATACATAGCTATATTAGATAAAGTAGATAATTTTGAAGACAAAGTATCCAATGATTTTGTCCCAATAAGAGGAGTTTTTAACGAAATGTTTTGTAAGGAAACATCTAAAAGTGTAAAAAACTCCAAAAGAAAAAAGATGCAAGAAGGATTTTATGCTTGCAATACACCTCCTTATGGATATAAGAAGAATCCAGATGAACAAGGAAAACTTATTATAGATGAAGAGTCAGCAAAAGTTGTAAAAATGATTTTTGAATTAAAGCTAAAAGGATTAACACAAAAGGAGATATCAGAATATCTAAATAAGAAAAATATTAAAACGCCAGCTCAATATTTAAGAGTAAAAGGTCTATCAACAGATATATCTCAAATTTGGACAAGAGCATCTATAGGGAAAATATTAAGTAATAGAGTATACTTAGGTGATTGTATTAGAGGAAAAACTCAAAATATTAGTTATAAAACAAAAAAGAGAATAAATGTAAAGAGAAAAGATTTTATTGTAGTAGAAAATACACATGAACCAATAATAACAAGGGAAATATATGATAAAGTACATAGTAATAGTAAATCATGGGGAATCACAAGAGAAATTTCTAAAAATATAGAAACCAAATTCGGAAAATATATTTATTGTTATTATTGTGGTAAAAGAATAGAAAAACGAAATTCAAGAGGAAAGATAAATCTCCATTGTAGTAGTAATAGAAATAGTAAAGAACTTTGTGATTTTTCAGATAATTACTTTTATGAACAAATTGAGCCACTTATTATTAATCATATACAAAAATCATTTAAGGAATACTTTAAAGAAAATACAGTTAAATTAAGAACATTAAAAAAATATAACAATTTAAAACTAAAAGAACTAGAGTCGAAATATAAAGAGCAAGAAATGGCATTAAAAAAAACAACATTTAAAATATCACAATTATATAATGATAGATTAAATGAAGAAATTAGTGAGGATGACTATAAAAAACAATATGAATACCTATTAAAAGAAAGAAAACAATATAATAATGAAAAGAATGATACTGAACAAGAAATAGAGAAATTTGAGGATAAAAATATAAATATAGGGAAATCAAATAAAGTAAAGAAGATTATAAAATCATTAACAAATGAATCTTTAACAAGTGAAGATATAGAAAAATTAATTACAAAAATTGAATTAGGAAAAGGTTTTATTTATATCCATTACAAATTTAAAGATATAGATAGGCAAAGATTACCTACAACACTTGATTAAAATTAACTTATTCAAATGTTGTAGGTATAATTTTAAATTTCTAGTGTTAAAAATTAAAAAAAATACAATTATAGAAATTGCATTTATAGACTATAAAATTTCAAATTATTTCCTGCTACTATTGAACATTACAATCATTAGCAGATACTACACATATAGCCTTTAGCATATCATTTACACTTAAAGTTTCTCTAGTGTCTAGCCATATTTGCGAACCACCCATAGATCTCGCATTTTCACTACATGGAATTAAAGTATCTAAAGTGATTTCACCTCTATCTAAAGCTTCCATTATAAGTAGGATAGACATAACTTTTGTTACACTTGCAGGACGTAATTTCTCATGAGAATTTTGCTCATACAATATCTGTCCAGTAGATTGTTCAATTAAAATTGCACCAGTGGACTCTAAATTTAGAGAACCGCTATTTAAATCAGAAGATACAGCAATAGACGAATTACCAGAATTTGTATCTGCGATAGTAGACCAAATATATTCATAAGTAGAAGCAAAGGAACAGCAGGAGTAAAATAATACAAAAACAAAAACTATAGAAATAAATATTAATCTTTTTATATGCATAAGACCTCCAATCTAGCTATTTATAATAACTTAAAAGATAATAAATAGTTTTTATTAATATATATGTTTAATAAATTAATAATATTCAAAAGTAGTATAAGTCAAAAATGTAAATAATTAAAAATATTTTTATTATTGTATTAGACAAATAAATCAAGCAAAACATGGTGGGAGATAAGTCAAAAATCATATAGCAAAATATAAGAATTTGTCTTAAAAAAAATTGTAGAAATACTATTGCAAATATAAAAATTTTAATGGTATAATGCTTATAACGATTTACAAGAGAAGGAGATGTTATAAAATATGTTACAAAAAATTGGAGATTTCAAAGGAATTGATATTGAGGTAATACAAGGCTTTAATAATATCGTTTATTCTGGATTATTAGATGAAGCACCAAAAGAAATAAAACAAATGAATTATATTAGAACAGAACCAAACATAAAAAATAGTAAGTTAATATTTGTTGTATAAAATATATTAATAAAATCTCTAAGTAATGCTTAGGGATTTTTTTATATTCATTGCTCAACCTATTGCAAAAAATGTTTGTTCCATATATAATAATCATATCAAATCAAAAAGGAATGGATATAGTTAATGGATGAAAATAATATAACAAAACCAGAGGTAGAAGGTATTGAAGAAGAACAAATGGAAAAGTCTTTAAGACCTAAGACATTAAGTGAATATATAGGACAAAATAAAGTAAAGAAAAGCATGAAAATATACATACAAGCAGCTAAGAAAAGAGGAGAACCCTTAGATCATGTTTTACTATATGGACCTCCTGGACTTGGAAAGACTACACTTTCTAATATTATTGCTAATGAAATGAATTCAAAAATAAAAATAACATCAGGTCCAGCAATAGAAAAATCAGGAGATTTAGCTGCAATACTTACAAATTTATCTGAATATGATATTTTATTTATTGATGAAATACATAGATTAAATAGAGCAGTTGAGGAAATATTATATCCAGCTTTAGAAGATTATTCATTAGATATAATGATAGGTAAAGGACCATCTGCTAGGTCAATAAGATTAGACTTACCAAAATTCACATTAATTGGAGCAACTACTAAAGCAGGTTCACTTACAACACCATTAAGAGATAGATTTGGTATTGTATCTAGACTAGAATTATATAGTGAAGAAGAACTAAATGATATTATTAAAAGGTCTGCTCAGATTTTAGAAGTTAAAATTGATGAAAAAGCAAGTGAAGAAATTGCAAGGCGTTCAAGAGGAACACCTAGAATTGCTAATAGATTATTAAAAAGAGTTAGAGATTATGCGGCTGTATTAGGAGATGGTAGTATAACCATAAAGATAGCAAAAACAGCCTTAAACAATTTAGAAATTGATGAATTAGGATTAGATGAGATTGATAGAAAGATACTAGATACAATAATTTCAAAATTTAATGGAGGACCTGTTGGAATAGACGCAATAGCAACAACTATTGGCGAAGAAGTAGATACATTAGAAGATGTATATGAACCATATTTAATACAGATTGGTTTTATCTCTAGAACTACAAGGGGAAGGGTTGCACTGCCTGATGCTTATGCACATTTAGGCTATAATTTTGAAAAATAATTGCATTTGGCGTTGTTAAACTTCAATTGAAATCAAATCAACGTACAACAAGTACGCCTCATTGATTTCAATTTTGTTTGCCTAGCCAAATGACAATTCTTTTTCAAAATATATAATTAATTCTAAAAAACAGAAGGAGAAATAATGAAGAAATATAAAGAAGAGATATTAGTATTTCTAATCTTTTTAATAACAACATCTGCTATTATTCTTACAAAAAATCTAAACAATTTAGATGAGGTTTGGATTTTCAATACAGCAAGAAATATTGCAAATGGATTATTACCATATAAAGATTTTAATTTAGTAACAACTCCAGGATTACCAATATTTTGTGGAATGATTTTAAAAATATTTGGAACAGAAATGTTTATTATGAGAATAATGGCAATTATTATAAATTCACTTATAATGTTTGTGATATATAAGATATTAAAAATTTTTGAAATAAAAAAAGAGTTTTCATTATTAATATCAATAATAATAATGAGACTTTTTATAGATAGTATGTGTATTGATTATAATTTCTTAATATTGCTACTAGCATTAATAACATTATATATTGAAATAAAGGCATATAAACAAAACAATAATATTTTTGAATATAACTTAAAAAAAGAAATATTATTAGGAACTTTAGCAGGATTAAGTATAACAATAAAGCAAACAACAGGAATCTGTTTTGTTATTGCATTTATAGGATATAAATTATTAGCAGTCAGAAATAAACAAGACTTAAAATTATTTTTAAAAATAGCAGTAACAAGATTTTTAGTATGCATGCTTCCTGTAATTATATTATTAATATATTTATTATGTAATAACATAATGAACGAATTTATAGATTATGCAATTTGGGGAATAAAGGATTTTTCAAACAGTATATCATATTTAAACTTATTAAAAGGCAAATTAAGTATATTGGCAATATTAGTACCTATAACAATAATCATATCTTTATATATATCTATAAGAAAAAATAACCATATTATAACAATATTATTTGCTTACTCTGTTTCAACAATAGTTGTAGTATACCCAATATCAGATAATGTTCATTTTCTAATAGCAGGAACAATAACAATTATTACAGGAATTTATTTATTAAAAGAACTATATGAAAATAAATTTAAGGGGATTTTAGAAAAATCAATTATAATATGGATAGAAAATTTTATGAAAGCTTTAATATTAATACTAATATTAATTATGATTGGAGTTTCAACATACAAATTAATAAATTATATTATTAATTTTAAGGAATATACCAGTTTAGAAAATTTTAAGTATATACCAGTTTCTAAGGAACTAGAGGAACAGATAATAAAAGTTGATAACTATATAGAAAAACAAGAAAATGATGTATATATTGTTGATGCTAGAGCAGCAATATATATGATACCAATAAACAGATATAACAAAAATTATGATATGTTTTTAAAAGGAAACATTGGCGGTAAAGGCTCAAAAGGAATAATAGAGGATTTACAATCTAAAGAAAATATCACATTACTAATTTTAAAAGACAAAAGAAATTTAAATTGGCAAACACCAATAAATGTAATAGAGTATATACAAAATAAATATGAAAAAACAGGAGAGATAGAAGGATTTGAGATATGGAATTGAAAATGGTGGAAGGAATGATATAAAAATGAAAAAAATTTCAATAATTGTACCAATGTATTATGAACAAGAAGTTGCAAATGAATGTTATAAAAGAATAAAAAATGTACTAATAAAATTAAATAATGAATATGAACATGAAATAATATTTGTAAATGATGGTAGCAAAGATAAAACACTAGATATACTAAAAGATATAGCAGTTGAGGACAAGCTTGTAAAAATAATATCATTTTCAAGAAACTTTGGACATCAAGCAGCTGTAACTGCAGGAATTAAAAATTGTAATGGAGATGTAACCGTTATAATAGATGCAGATATGCAGGATCCACCAGAGTTAATTATAGATATGTTAGAGAAATGGAAAGAAGGATATAAAGTAGTATATGCAAAAAGAAAAAAGAGAAGGGGAGAAAGTCCATTCAAACTAATAACAGCCAAAATGTTTTATAAAGCATTAAATAGTTTATCAAATGTAGATATACCAAAAGACACAGGCGATTTTAGATTAGTAGATAAAGAAGTAATAGATGTAATAAAAAAATTACCAGAACATAATAAATTTTTAAGAGGTTTATTTAGTTGGGTAGGATATAAACAAACACCAATAGAATATGAACGAAATGAAAGATATGCTGGAAAAACTAAGTATCCATTAGGAAAAATGTTAAAATTAGCAACAGATGGAATAATAGGATTTTCTACTAAACCATTAAAAATAGTTGGAGCACTTGGAATATGCTCAATATTAATTTCAATTATAATTTTAATATACTCAATACTATCATATATATTTTCATGGAACAACTTAACTGCAGGGTGGACATCAATAATGGTAACAGTTACATTTTTTGCAGGTATACAATTAATGTCATTATGGGTAATGTCAGAATATATTGCAAGGATTTATGATGAAAGTAAAAATAGACCAGAATATATTATAGAAGAAAAAATAAATTTTAATTAAAAAGGAAAAATTATGAAAAATAAAATTATTAAAATTAGTTTTGTAGTATTAAGTATATTAATTATAATCCCATCACTTATATACCTAATATCAAATAAAACGGTAATGGGATTTGATATATATTTCAATTTTTTTCTTAATAATAATATAAATAAAGTAATATCAACATTAGCTTTTCTAATATTATTCATATTATTAGCAATAATTTACTTTATTATTTATAAAATAGATTGTTTTAAAAATATCAAAAGAATACTAATATTTATTACTCTAATTGGTATTATATTTACTATAATGTTACCTTGGACAAGTTCAGATATATTTTATTATATGGGAGTAGGAGAACTAGATGCTAAATATAATCAAAATCCATATTATATTACAATGAGAGATTACTATATAGAAAATGAAGAAAATTTAGATGATGATATATTAATGCAAGGAGCAACAAATTATTGGGGAAATACAACAGTAGTATATGGACCAATAGCACAATTATTCTTTAAAGCTTGTTCATTATTATCAATGAAAAACATTACTGTAGCATTATTTATCTTCAAATTTACTAATTTATTGATACATATAATAAATACTTATCTATTTTATAGGATTAGTGGAAAAAAGAAATTTGCAATTTTGTATGGATTAAATCCTTTCATATTAATAGAAGCAATAGCAAATGTACACAATGATATAATAATACTATTTTTCGTTTTAATATCATTATATTTCCTTTTAAAACGAAAAAACTTACTACTTAGCATAATTGCTCTAGCATTAGCTACAGGTGTAAAATATTTTACTATATTATTATTGCCAGTTGTAATATTATATCATTTTAGAACAGAAAAAAGGCTGAGTATAAGATTTCTAAGATGTATAGAATATGGAGTGATTTTTCTAGTAATATTTGCACTTGAATATATATTATATTTTAATGATTATCAAATATTCTTAGCAATGATGGTACAGACTTCAAGATGGTCATGTTCAATTTATTCAATATTAATTCAATATAATAATGAATTATTTGCCATAGTTAGAGCTGTATTTATAGTAATATTTTTTATGTATTATACAGTTATGTGTATAAATTTATTAACTGAAAAAAATATAAAATTTTATAATATAATAAAAAAATATAATACCGCATTAATACTATTTTTACTAATATTAACAAATTTTCATCAATGGTATTTAATATGGCTATTTGCAACAATAATATGGCAAAAACCAAATACAATAAGAAACATTATAGGTTTAAGTCTATGTACAGAAATTGCAAATAGTGTATACATGTTTTTATATGAATCATGGAGGTTTGATAAATATTTTGTCGGAGCAATAATTGTGCTATTTATTATATGGAAAATTATAACAAATAAGGAAAAGATAAAATTAGAAAAGGAGAAGAGGGGACTGAAATGAGATTACTAATGCATACATGTTGTGCACCATGTAGTGTGTACTGTATAAATAGTTTAAGAAAAGAAGAAATAGAACCAACATTATACTGGTATAATCCCAATATACATCCATACATAGAATATAAAACAAGGAGAGATACTCTAAAGGAATATGCAAAAAGTATAGACATAGAAGCTGTATTTCATGAAGAATATGGATTAGATGAGTTTTGTAAGAATGTAGTATGTGATTTGCAAAATAGATGTATAAACTATTGTTATAAAGTAAGATTAGAAGATACTGCAAAATATGCAAAACAAAATGGATATGATACAATTAGTACAACATTATTAGTAAGTCCTTATCAAAAACATGAATTTATACATGAGTTAGGGGAAAAAATTGCAAAAGAATATGGGTTAGAATTCTTATATAGAGACTTTAGAGTAGGTTTTAGGGAAGGACAAGCAAAAGCAAGAGAATTGGGTTTGTATATGCAGAAATATTGTGGATGTGTGTTTTCAGAGGAGGAAAGGTATTTACGACACAAAAACTAGAAACCTTACAGACACAAGGGTTCTAAAAAATGAATATTTGGAAGGAGTACAGTATTTATTGACACACACCTAAAAATGCTTAAAAGCATTGATATATAAGGAATATAATAAGATTTATTTAAAGAAAGCTAATTGTGGCTTTCTTTTTTTGAGTTAAAAAAGGAGGAATGATACTATGCAAAAAGATGAGGCAATAGATTATTTAGAAAATCTAAAAATAGGTAATTTTTTAACAGTAAATATTCCTATTTCTAGTAATTGTAATATACCTGTTACTGCAATGTATGTTGGCAAAGATAAAGAGGGTAGATATGAATTTTTAGACACAGGAGAGTTTATTCTTTCAAAAGATTTTTTAGAAAAAGGGAAAGTATCAATAGATAAAGAATATGACGATAATAATGCAACAAAAATCAATTCAAGAATAAGAAAAGCATATGAAAAAAAGCACAATAAAAATAGAGATGTACGATAATATTACTTTATACATTTGTATTAATTAAAAATAAATTATAAAGTATATCTTGATTAAATAAGAAACAAAAGAAAATGTAAGATAACGACATATAGAAGCGAGTTGATATTTTAAGTTGATTCGCTTTTTCCATTTCATTTGAAATGTTACATAGTCTTTTATAAACAAAGACTAAATTTAAAAGGAAGGAGGTAAAACAGATGACAAAATGTAAGACAATAGCAATAGCTAACCAAAAAGGTGGAGTAGGCAAAACAACAACGGCTTTTAGTTTAGGTATAGCATTATCAAATAATAATAAAAAGGTATTAGTAGTAGATGCAGACCCTCAAGCAAATTTAACAACATATATGGGGTTTTATGATGAAGATAATATTTCAGCAAATCTTTCTACTTTAATTGAAGATTTTATTGATAACAAAGAAGTAAAAACAGAACAGGCAATATTACATCATAAAGAGTGAATAGATTTAATACCATCAAATCTTAATCTAGCAATGACAGAAACTAATTTATCGAGTGCAAAAGATAGAGAATATGCAATAAGAAACGTTTTGGAAAAAGTAGAAAGCAGATATGATTATATTATAATTGATTGTATGCCATCATTAAGTATGTTAGTAACAAATGCATTAGCAACAGCAGATGAAGTAATTATTCCAGTTCAAAGTCAGTATTTGTCAGCAATAGGAATGGGAAATTTAATCAATATAGTTTCAAAAGTAAAGAAACATCAAAATCAAGATTTAAAAGTTGGTGGAATACTTCTAACATTAGTAGATAACAGAACAAAACTGCCGAGTACAATAAAGCAAGAAATACAAGAACAGTATGGAAATATTATAAAGTTATATGATACACAAATACCTTATGCTATAAAAACTGCTGAATCCACGTCAAAGGGGAAAAGCATATTTGCTTATGACAAAAACAGTAAAGTTGCTTTAGCTTATACAAATTTTGCAAAGGAGGTATTATCAGATAATGAAAGAAGAAAAAATGAAATTACCAAAGATTACACTAGATGATTTTTTTACAACACAAGAAGAAAGAGATAATAAAAACAGAGAATATGTAAAAATAATTCCAGTAAATGAAATTACAAACTTTCCAAATCACCCATATAAAGTAAGAGATGATGAAGAAAAGTTTTCTCCTATGATATTAAATGGAAAACAATATAGTACAAAAGAAAGTGCAGGAAAACAAATATTAGAAATGTGTTCAGCAAAACAAGAAACAGAATTAGAAGAAATAGGAGAATATAGAGGGCTAAAAATGTTCTTAGAAATAGATAGTTTTGACAAGAAATTTGTAATTAATTTACAAGGCAAATATTCATATAAAGTTGATTTAGGAAATGATATACACGGAAATATCACAAGAATTGATAATGTTATTGCAAGTTTTAATAAAGAACTAGAAACGACTAAGGAAAAACTAGAAGAAACAAAAATACAATTTGAAAATGCAAAAGAGGCAGTAGAAATC
>CAOKMR010000002.1 GCA_948469815.1 uncultured Clostridiaceae bacterium
TTAAAGATTTTTAAATTTTTAATAAAAAACGTGCAATTAATATTGCAATTTTCAACAGAGATGGAAGCATTAATGTGTGAATATACTGGCAGACAAATATTGCAAGAAGTAAAGAAACTCTAAAAAAACAGAAAATTAGAGGATTATTAAGTGAACCCCAAATCCTCTAAATTACACAAGATTTTTAAAACTATTGACAGTATATCTAAACATTTGGTAAAATTTACAAAATGTTAAAATTTAATTATTAAAATTTTGTCATCAATCGGAAGGAAATCCGATTTACACAACTTTTACGATAGTCTCAAGAAAATATGATGTAAATATTATAGCAGAATGATTAAAAAATGGAGATGATTTTAATGAACGACATAGATAAAAATGAAAACTATACTAATCAAAGTTTTGAAGATATAAAACATATTGATGAAAATGGAATTGAATATTGGTATGCAAGAGAATTAATGAAAGTCTTAAGTTATAAAGATTGGAGATATTTTGATGCAGTAATTGAAAAAGCAAAGATAGCTTGTCAAAACTCTGAAATAACTGACATTGACCATTTCGTTGTTGACAACAAAATGGTAGAAATAGGTTCTGGTGCTAAAAGAGAACAAAAAGATTATAAATTAACACGATATGCTTGCTATCTTATAGCTCAAAATGCAAATCCAAGATTAAAAATTGTAGCTCTTGCACAAACATATTTTGCAATTCAAACTAGAAAACAAGAAATTAGTGAAAAAGAATATAATTCATTAACAGAAGATGAAAAGAGATTTTATCAAAGAAACTTAACTAGAAAAGGTAATTATTCACTTAATCAAACAGCTAAAAATGCAGGAGTTAAGAATTTTGATAAATTTCATAATGCTGGGTATAAAGGTTTATACAATGGAGAAACAGCTGATGACATTGCTAAAAGAAAAGGATTAAGATATAGAGAAGATATTTTAGACAATATGGGAAGTGAAGAACTTGCAGCTAATTTATTTCGCATAACACAAACAGAATCAAGATTAAAAAGAGATAAAGTTGATACTGAAAAGAAAGCTTGTGATACTCATAATAAAATTGGAAAAATAGTCAGAAAAGCAATTAAACAAGCAGGACGGAACTATGCCAGAAGAATTACCTACACCTAAAAAGAGTTTGAAACAACTAGAAAAAGAAAACAAGAGAAGTTAAAAAAATAAATAGCATTATAATTTATATAAAGAAATTTGCCACTGGTGGCAGATTTCTTTTCAAAAAGTATTGCCAAACTTAAAAAATTATGTTAAATTAAAAACATAGTAATAGACAAAAAAATACTGATATGGGTATACATATCTTTGAAACTATTGCTATAACTGATTTTGAAACGGATAATAGAGTGCTTTTATGCAAGGTATTTTTCGCATACGTCCTTTGCTAAGGCACCAAACAAAAAAGCGAACAGAAAATCACCAAGTTTTCTGTAACATCTAAAAAAATATCTAAAAAATTTGAAATTGGAGTAGTTTTTAGCAGGCTACTTCTTTTTCATTCTTTATAGAAAGTATATAGATATTGCAATACACTTTGTTGCATACTACTACTATCTAAATGTGCATAGATATTTGCAGTAGTGTTATAATTAGAATGTCCTAGCCATACTTGAATTTGTTTATATTCTTCAATCTTTGGTAAATCAACTTTATCAGCAGAGTTAGATAAAATAACATCTGTTTTCATAGCATATTGTAATGCTTTTCTTATATTTGCGTGATAATTCTATCATTTTTTACTCCTTCCTTTTCTATAACAGCTTAAATTTAACTTACTATTGATATTGTCTGTATAATATCATGTAATTACATTTAAGTCTAGTTAATTTGTGTAATAAAAATAGAGCCATTGCTCAAATAAATGGCAATGACTTAATTTTGATTTGTTAAATAACAAATAATATTTCTTTATAAATATTGTAGATTTAATAATTTTGAGTTGCTAATTATATTATTTTATGATATTATATCAATACTATAAAAAATTTTAGGAGAAAAAATGAAAAGATTAGTTGTTATTGACGGAAATAGCATTATGAATAGAGCCTTTTATGGAATTATCGGAAATAGAGTATTAAGAACAGAAGATGGAACATATACAAATGGAGTATATGGATTTTTAGCAATAATGTTTAAGATATTAGAAGATTTAAAGCCTGAATATTTAGCAGTAGCATTCGATTTAAAGGCACCTACAAAAAGACATCTTATGTATGCAGAATATAAAGGAACAAGGCATGCAATGCCAGAAGAACTTGTAGCACAAATGCCAATAATAAAGGAAATTCTAAATGCAATGAATATTTCTATAATTGAAAAAGAAGGATATGAAGCAGACGATATTTTAGGAACACTTGCAAAAAGAGCAGAAAAAAAGGGAATAGCAACAACCATTCTTTCTGGAGATAGAGATACACTTCAACTTGCAAGTAAAATGATTACCATAAGAATTCCACATACAAAAGCAGGTAAAACAGAAGAAGAAGATTATAACTCAGCAAAAGTCTTAGAAACTTATGGAGTAACACCAAAAGGAATGATTGAAGTAAAAGGATTAATGGGAGATAAATCTGACAATATCCCAGGAGTTCCAGGAGTAGGAGAAAAAACAGCAATAGGATTAATAAAAAAATATAAAAATATAGAAAACTTATACAAAGCAATAGAAGAAGGAACAGCAGATGAAAAAGGAAAATTAAGAGAAAATCTTGAAAATAATAAAGAACTAGCAATGCTTTCAAGAACTTTAGGCACTATAGATACAAAAGTGCCAATTGAAAAAAGACTAAAAGATTTACAAGTAAAAGAATGGGATAAGCAAAAAGTATTAGAAGAATTTAAAACACTCAAATTCAAAAAATATATAGAAAAATTTGAACTTGATAAAATTGAAAACGAACAAATAAAACCACAGAATATAGAGGAACTATTTAATAAAAAGAACATAACAAGTGCTACAGAAATAGAAGAATTAAAAAATAATATAATTAAACAAAAACAAATGATATATCTTTTTGAAACTAAAGAACTATTCAACTATCAAAGTATAATTAATATGGAAATTAGTAATATATATATATTTAACGAAGGAACTTCATACAAAATAGAAAAAAGCCTTTTAAATAATCTTAAAGACATATTTGAAGATGAGAGTGTAAAAAAGATAGGATATAAGCAAAAAACAGATTATATTCTACTTAAAGAACAGAATATAGAAATAAATAATATCTACTTTGATGTAGAAATATCAAGTTATTTATTAGATGCAAATGTTGGAAAATATGCGCTAGAAAGATTAGCAGAAAAATATCTAAACATAGACATAAACAATATAACCCAAAACGATAATAGTGATGTACAACTGAATTTATTTGATAATATTCAAGAAGCGAATAAAAATGATAATATAGAATACCTATTAAAAGTATATATAATATCAAAATTATATGAAATAACAAATAAGCTATTAATAGAAAAAAATCTTATTGATTTATTTAATAATATAGAAATGCCATTAGAAAAAGTATTAGCAGATATGCAATGTAATGGAATACTTGTTGATAAACAAGAACTTATAAATTATGGAGAATTATTAAAACAAGAACTAACAAAATTAACAGAGGAAATATACAAAATATCAGGACAAGAATTTAATATTAATTCACCAAAGCAACTAGGAAAAGTTTTATTTGAAGATTTAAAACTTACAACATATAAGAAAACTAAAAGTGGATATTCTACAGATGTAGAGACTTTAGAAAAAATCAAAAATGAGCATCCAGTAATTGAAAAGATTTTAGAATATAGGCAAATAGCAAAATTGCTTACAACATATGTTGAAGGTCTTTTACCATATATTAACACTAATACAGGAAGAATACATTCATATTTTCATCAAACAGTCACAGCAACAGGGAGACTAAGTAGCTCTGACCCAAATTTACAAAGTATACCTACAAAATTTGAATCTGGAAAAAAACTTAGAGAAGTATTCAAGCCACAAAAAGGATATATATATGTTGATGCAGACTATTCGCAAATTGAACTTAGAGTTCTTTCGCATGTGGCTCAAGATGAAATTTTAATAAATTCATTTAAAAATGGAGAGGATATACATAAACAAGTAGCTTCTCAAGTATTCAATACACCACTAGAAGAAGTAACAAAAGAACAAAGAAGTCATGCAAAAGCAGTAAACTTTGGAATAGTGTACGGTATTAGTGATTATGGACTATCTGAGCAAATTGGAGTTCCAGTAAAAGTCGCAAAACAATATATACAAAACTATTTTGAGAAATATCCGCAAATAAAAAAATTTGAAGACGAAATAATAGAAAAAGCTAAAAAAGAAGGATATGTAGATACTTTGTATGGAAGAAGAAGATATATTCCAGAAATAAATTCAAATAGTTATATGGTAAGACAATTTGGGATTAGAATTGCGACTAATACACCAATACAAGGAACAGCAGCAGATATAATGAAAATAGCAATGATAAATGTATATAATAGAATAAAAAAGGAAAAATTAAAAACAAAAATAGTATTACAAATACATGATGAATTGCTTTTAGAAGCACCAATAGAAGAAAAAGATAAAGTAAAAGAACTATTAAAAACAGAAATGGAAGAAGCTGTAAAATTACTTGTTCCGCTAACTGCAGAAGTTTCAGAAGCAAGCAACTGGGAAGAATGTAAGTAAGGAGAAAGAATATTGAACAAAAAGAAGAGGACAATATTGATAATTATATTAATAATTTTATTAATATTGATAACATTAAAAGCAATAAATATTGAAAACATAGTATTAAGAAACATATATACAAAGCAATATGAAGAATGTATTTATAAGTGTTCAGAAGAATGTGAAATTGACCCCTTATTAATATTTGCCATAATAAGAGTAGAAAGTAATTTTAAAGAAGACAGCATTTCATTAAGTCAAGCAAAAGGATTAATGCAATTAATGGATTCAACAGCAGACGAATTAGCAACAAAACTAAACATGAACGAAGACTATGATATATTCAATGCAGACACTAATATAGAACTAGGAACAACATATATGTCTAATCTATTAACATACTACAACAACAATTTATATCTGGCATTAGCTGCATATAATGCAGGAATAGGAAATGTAAACAAATGGATAGAAAATGGAACAATAAAAAAAGATGGTTCAGATATAGAAAATATACCATTCAAAGAAACAAGAAATTATGTTAGAAAGGTGTTACGAGATTATAGAATTTATAGTAAGTTATATGGTTAATGTAGAACGAAAATATATTTATGTTGTAGGGGCAGGCCTTGTGTCTGCCCAATAAGAGGAGCGTGAAAAATTTGCGAAGCAAATTTTACTCGCCCTAATAATATAAGAGAAAACAAATTTCAAATATAGTATTATAAATAAAAAAGTAAATGGATTTAGTTTTAAGAAGGGCGAGAAAATGGATAATTTAGAGGAACAAATAAATAGAGATATAAAAGAAAGATTAACAGAGCATAGATATAATCATTCAATAGGAGTAATGAAAAAGGCAGAGGAGTTAGCAAAATTTTATGGATTAGATAGTAAAAAAGCAAGAGTAATAGGATTAGTACATGATATAGCAAAACAGATGAAACCATCAGAAATAGAAGAATACATATCAAAATATAATGTAGAACTTGATGAGATAGAAAAGTCTAATACAGAACTCATACATGCAAAAATTGGTGCAGATATAAGTAAAAGAAAATACAATTTTGATGATCAAATGGTAAATGCAGTAAAATATCATACAACAGGTCATCCAAATATGGATATGATGGCAAAGATTATATTCATAGCAGATAAAATAGAAGAAAATAGAGATTATGAGGGAGTAGAAGAAAAAAGACAATTAGCATACCTAAATATAAATAAGGCAATAATAGAAACAATAGATTATACAACAAAAGACAGTATAAATAGGGGAAAAATGATACATACAGACTCAATTGATACAAGAAACTATTTATTAAAGAAAATCTATTAACGGACGCCAAAAGGGCGCCACTACATTTCTCTACAATTCTAAATTTACCTAAAAATTTATCATCCATGTAACCCCCAAATTTTTATATTAGGATAGCTGTAAATTGGAACTTTAAATAATTATAAATTAATAGAATAAAACCTCAAATTACGAATAAAATAATAAGAAAAACAAATGGACATGTAAGAGGTAAATTTATGATTATTGATATGGGTTATTGGAATAAAGTTATAAGAAGAATTATAGGACTAGCATTAACTATTGTAGGAATATGTTTAGCGATTAAACTATCGGTATTTTATACCCCTTTTTTAATTGCAGTAGTAATAGCAATGCTAATAGAACCTTTAATAAAATGGACATCTAAAAAAACAAAACTAGAAAGAAAAAAGACTGCAATAATCGTATTGGTTTTAGTATTTGCAATAATTATAGGGATATTAGTTTTAGGAATAACAACTCTAATTTCTGAAGCTTCCAATCTATTATCTGGTTTAAATGGATATATAGATATTGCATATGCAAAAGTGCAAGAATTAACACAATATGTTAAATTTGATGGATTTGAAAATAAAGAAGAAATAAATACAATACTTCAAAATGCAACAAGAAATTTACTAGATACAGTATCAAATATTATTACCAGTTTTTTACAGTCCATATTAAGTGCAGTAACATCACTTCCAGAAATAGGAATTTATACGGTAATCACAATCATTGCAACATATTTTATGTGTACAGATAGATTATATATGTTAGACCAATTAGAACATCATTTACCTAGGAACTGGGTAAGAAAAATAGGAATACATGTTAGAGAGATAGCGTCATATTTAGGGAATTATTTAAAAGCAGAATTTATATTAATAGGAATTGATTTCCTAATAGTTTTGGTTGGTTTAGTTGCAATGAATCTTTTTGGTTTTAACATTAAATATCCTTTACTGGTAGCATTAGGAATTGGATTTGTAGATGCTTTGCCTTTAGTAGGGTCAGGAACTGCAATGGTTCCTTGGGCAGTAGTATCTGCATTAAATGGAGACTTGAAATTGGCAATATCAATATTAGTGCTATTCGCAATAATAATAATAGTAAGACAATTATTAGAACCTAAAATTGTAAGCTCACAAATAGGAATCCATCCTATATTTACATTAATATCAATGTATACAGGATATAAATTTATAGGTGTATTAGGAATGTTAATAGGACCTATTATACTTATTATATTAAAAAGTATTTTTGGAAGATTAATTGATAAGGGGATACTAAAAACAATTTTTGATAGAAGATAAATTTTAAAATTTGAAAAAAGTTAAAGGGTAATTGTAATGTATTTCAAACCATTAATGAATTGAGTAGGAAATAAATAAGATAAATATTTCCTACTCGATTTTAGTCTTTTTATTCCCACTCAATTGTTGCAGGAGGTTTTGATGTTATATCATAAACAATTCTATTTATATGTTTAACTTCATTTACAATTCTTGAAGATACTTTTTCTAAAATATCATAAGGTATTTTTGCCCAAGTAGCAGTCATAAAATCTGAAGTTTCTACAGCTCTTAAGGCAAGAGTGTAATCATAAGTTCTTTCGTCACCCATAACTCCAACAGAGCGTAAATTTGTAAGTACAGCAAAGTATTGATTTAAATTTCTATCTAATCCTGCATTTGCAATTTCTTCTCTAAATATAGCATCTGCATCTTTTAAAATTTCTAATTTTTCATCTGTAATATCTCCAATTACACGAATTGCAAGTCCTGGACCAGGGAAGGGTTGACGATATACTAAGTAATCAGGAATGCCCAATTCTAGACCAGTTTGTCTCACTTCATCTTTAAATAAATCTCTTAATGGCTCAACTATTTCTTTAAAATCAACGTAGTCAGGAAGTCCTCCAACATTATGATGGCTTTTTATAGTTTGTCCTTGACCTGCGCCACTTTCAATAACATCTGGATAAATAGTTCCTTGAACTAAGAAATCAACCTTTCCAATCTTTTTAGCTTCTTCTTCAAAAACTCTTATAAATTCTTCACCAATAATTTTTCTTTTTTGTTCAGGATCAGATATACCTGCAAGTTTAGCTAAAAAACGTTCTTTAGCATTAACTCTAATTAAGTTTATATCATATTGTTCTCTAAAAATTTTTTCAACTTCATCACCTTCATTTTTACGAAGAAGACCATGATCAACAAAAATACAAGTTAAATTTTTTCCTATTGCTTTATTTAATAATACAGCAGCAACAGAAGAATCAACACCACCAGATAGAGCACAGAGTGCTTTACCATTACCAATTTTATTTCTTAATGCTTTTACAGAATCTTCTACAAATGAAGCCATATTCCAATCACCAGAACAATTGCAAATATTATATACGAAATTTTTAATAATTTCTGTACCGTTTTTTGTTAAGTTTACCTCTGGATGGAATTGTATTCCATATATTTTTTTATTATCATCAGCAATAGCAGCATTAGGACAATTAGAGGTATGTCCTATATTTTTAAATCCTTCTGGTAATTTATTTACAAAGTAAGTATGACTCATAAGACATACATTTTGATTTTCAATTCCAGAAAATAGAGGAGATGTATTATCTATATCTACTAAAGTTTCTCCATATTCACGTTTATTAGATTGTTCAACAGTTCCTCCAAGTATATGAGTAATCAATTGCATACCATAACAAATGCCAAGTACTGGTATACCTAGATTAAAAATTTCTTTATCGCAAATTAGAGCATTTTTTTCAGAAACACTAGATGGACTACCAGTAAAAATAATTCCTTTTGGATTTTTCTTTTTAATTTCTTCAATTGTTATATTATGAGGCACAATTTCTGAATAAACATTACATTCACGAACACGTCTTGCAATTAATTGATTATATTGTCCATAAAAATTTAAAATTAATATAGTTTCTTTATTTTCCATATTTTCCTCCTAATAAAATTTATTAATTCTATTGTAGGGGCACATTGCATGTGCCCACCTCCAATTTATTGCAAATTTCATTGGGCACATGCAATGTGCCCCTACGTAAAATTATGCATATATTTTATCATAATGCCTACGAAATGTAAATAAAATAAGTAAATTTTGATATAGTGTGTCGAATAATGTCAGCAAGTTAAAAAATAAGAATCGCTAAAAATAAGACTTTTAGCGATTTTTTGTTACTAATTTGTTACTAACAAGGTGTAATTAGTGGAAATTTACAGCCTTTAAATAGGTAATTTTTTCATGTTTTTTCTTTCTATAATTTATTAATTCAATAGTAGATTTTAATTCCTCAATTGTTCTTTGATTATATACTTTATTTCCAGTATTACCATTTTGATGTCCCATAAGAAGATCCATACATTTATCATCTGCTCCCATTCTATCTAACTCTGAACGAAATGTATATCTTGTTTCGTGAGTTGTGTAATCATCTTCTAATTCTAATTTATTCATAAATTCAACATACATTAATCTATATTTATCATAATATAATCTTTCTCCATTATCCATCATAAAAAGATACATATTATTTTTATTATAATATTTTTTTACTATTGGAACAATGTCGTGATGTAGAGGGATTAATCTGTTTTTACCAGCTTCTGTTTTTAATCCACAGATCCAGTATTCATCTTCCATATTAATACTTGCTATGTCTAAAAATAAAAGTTCTTCAATTCTCATTCCTGTATAAAGAAGAATAAGTTGTATATCTGCAACTAGATTCCCTTCATATTCCCATATTTTTTCTATTACTTCATAAGTATATGGGCTTCTTTGTTCATCCGATTCCTCATATTCAATTTCCAATAATGCTCCATATCCTTTTATAATAATATCCTCTCCAAGTGCATAATCATCTAATTTCATTATTAAGTTACGCATATCTACAATTTTTGTTTTCTTTCCTTCTGTAGCATAAATAATTTGTTGAAAATCATTCTTTTTTAAGGAAGCATATTTTTTATTATATAGTGGTTTGAATTTTTTAGCTGCAGCTAATAATCCCATTGAATTTGAAAGACCAAGTTTCCCTTTTATAGTTTCGTGTGTCTTTCGCATTCTTTTTCGTTCCTCTTTAGTAGGTATAAATATTTCTTCCCATTCATCTAATAATTGTTTAAAGGTATAAGTTAATTTGTTTACATTTAAATTACTATGGTTTTTATTCCACCAAATCAAAGCTTCTTCAGCTTCAGCTCTTGAAGCAAAATATTTTTCTCCTTTTTCATTACATATTGCTTTTTGAATAGGTTGTCCATTTTCTTTATATCCCACGGTTGCTTTTGCAAACCAGGGTTTTCTACGATTACCTTTTAATTTAACAATAGTACCTGTGCCATTTGCTCTTTTCATTAAAAAACCTCCATTTTTCTTTTAATAACACTTGAAAAATGAAAGTTTTTTGTATATAATACAAAAGTAATCACTTTTCAAAAGTGTTTGCGTCTTGGATAATGTGTGTCGTCTCGCAAAGTTGAAACACATTATCCGTTTTTTATGTTTTTGTAATCTTGCCACAATCTTGACAAACTATAACTGATTTTGTTTTGCTTCCCTTTTTAGTAAGCAATGGAATTAATAAAATAAGTCCACAAGTACAAACAGCAAGTATAATCCAAATTAAGGACATTATAATTCCTCTTTTCTTTTGCTTTTCCACAGCTTGAACTGTTATATTAGTGCTACCACAATGTTTACATTTTAGCATATAAGAACTCCCTTCTAATTAAAAGCTGATTCATTCTCTGCTTTTATAACTCTTCCCAATATTTTTATTCTTTTTAATTCATCTACAGGTATATTAATAGTTTTATATGATGCATTCATAGCAAGTAGTTCATAATTCTTTTTATCTTCTGTTAATCGTATTTTTCGTATTGTTTTTCTATTATTTAGTTCTATTAAATATGTTGCTGTTTTTGTAAATGTTTCTTCTTTATATATAAGAGCAATATCTCCAGTATCTAATAAAGGATACATTGCATCATCTTCAGATACAAATTCAAAATAATTTGAACTAATAGAATTTTCACTTAATAAATCTGAAATATTTATATGTAAGTAATCTGCTACTTCTTGTACTTTATCCATTTTAGGAATACGAGTACCATTACACCAACTTGAAATAGTAGATTTATTTATATCTAAATCTCTTATAAAATCATCTTGTATTTTATGCCTTAAGTCCATATAGTAATTTAGATTTTTTGAAAATATTTTTTTATATTTATCATTAGCCATGAAAAGACTCCTTTCCCTTTACTCTTCCTATTTTAACACCATAATTAAAAAAAAGCAATAAAAAAGTTAAAAAAATTCTACTTTTAGTATTGACATTCTACAAAAAGTAGAATATAATGCAAACAATAAAACAAGAAAGGAGATGATCCAAGTGTTGAAAATTACATTAACTGCAGCAAGAATAAATGCAGGATATAGCATCGATGAAGTCGCTAAGATACTAAAGAAAGCAAAACAAACTATTATATCTTGGGAAAAGGGAAAAACTAGTATGAGGGTATCTGATTTTCAGGAATTATGCGACCTTTATAAGATACCTATGGACAATATTAATTTGCCTAGAGTTCTACAAAAAGTAGAATAAAGAGAAAGGAAGGAAAAATGAAAAGTAAAGAAAAAATGCGAGACGACACACAAATTCAAGGAGGAAAGGTAAATGGTAGAAATAAAAAAGTTATCACCAGAACAGACAGGCAAAATAATTAAAATGCGACCACAGGCAGTAAGATTAGGATTACAACAGCAAAGATTTCCTTTTGGTGTAGCAGTTCAAAAACCAAATGGGAGATGGACATATAACATAATAGCATCAAAAGTATATGAATATGCAGGGATAAAGGAGGGAAATCAAAATGAAAATTAACAAAAAGAAATTTATTATAAGAATTTTAGAATTATTAGTTATTATAGCAACAATTGTATTAACACCAATTGCAATAAAATATGCAAATGCAGCAAGAGGATATGAAGCAGTAGGAGGAGAATATTTAATTCCATTATTAGGGCTAGTAATAATAATGATAATAGAAACAGTTTACGAAGAAAGCGAGGCTGAACAAAATGAACATTAGAATTTATGTGAAAAGTTTATTTATCATATATAGATACAACAATATGCTAATTACATTAAGACTTATGAAGAATAATTTAAAACTTTTGAAAGGGGGAATATAGGTATGCTGCACAATCAAATAAAAGAACCATCTACCAGCAACCAAACTGAAAATAGATAGTTCATAAAAATATTTATATAAATACTTTTTGTTTATATTCTAACACAGAAAGTTAGAAAGGACAAGAAAATGGATAGAATTTTTTATAATATGAATGGAAATTCCTATTACATTTTGTTTGGAGGAAAAGGCAAAAGATCCTTTTTATGCAAAATAACTGATAATGGATGTGCTCAATATGTAATATGTGCAATATTAGAAGAAAATTCTTGGTGGCAAGGAAATTATTATGAAAGCTTTGA
This sequence comes from uncultured Clostridiaceae bacterium, assembly GCA_948469815.1. GTDB lineage: Bacteria > Bacillota > Clostridia > TANB77 > CAG-508 > CAKPSH01. The sequence continues at coordinate 12,564 of CAOKMR010000002.1, forward strand.
AGAAGCTTATGAAGAATGGAGGAAAAATTAAAATGAGTAATTTATACCAATTAACAAATAATTATGAAACTGTACTTAATATGTTATATGACGAAGAAGTAGATGAACAAATGATACTTGATACATTAGAAGGAATCGAAGGAGAAATTGAAGATAAGGCAGATGGATATGCAAAAATTATAAAGGAACTTGAAGCAAAGAAAAACGCAAGAAAAGAAGAAGCCAAAAGACTAACAGAAAGTGCAAAAGTATTTGAAAATAGAGTAAATACCTTAAAACAAAATTTATTTAATACTATGAAATCTACAGGAAAAACAAAATTCGCAACAGATTTGTTTACATTTAATATTGCAAAAAATGGTGGAAAACAAGCACTTACTATTGATGGAGATGTACCTGAAGAATATACAAGAACAATTATTGAAAATGACACAGAAAAAATAAGAGCCGTTTTAGAGGCAGGAAAAGAATTACCTTTTGCTCATCTAGAGCCAAGAGGAGAAAGTTTGAGGATTAAATAATGGATGAAAACAAAGTAACTTTATCATTAGATAAATACATGGAAATGTATGAAAAAAGCAAAAAAATGGAAAATCAATTAAGTCAATTATGTAGTTTAATTTTAAATTATACAGAACTAAACGATAAAAAGGACAATTTGAGAATCGACGGTTATAATATGAAATACGGAAGAACATTAGATTTAATTAAAGAGATATTTCCTCAGGAGTATGAAACAAGACTTAAAGCATTAAAGGAGGATGAGGAATAGATGAAAAAGAAAATTGAAACTCTTAATTTAGATAGTGAATTATTAAAACCTATGAAAACAAAACTGGAAAGTTCAATTGACACATTAACTAAAAATGCAATTTTAACAGGCAAAGAAGCAGAAATTACATTAAAGATAAATATTAGTGTAACCAAAAAAGACAGAGAATTTAACGACGAAATTCAAGAATATTTACAACCAAACTATGATTATCAAATAGCAGAAAAAATAAAAGAAGCAAAAGGATCTTATAAAGGATTTGTTGGATTCAATTATGCTGTAATAATTAATGATAATAGCGAAGTAGTAGTACAGGATGTAAATGAACAACAAAGTTTGTTTTAGGAGGTAAGTTATGGGAATACCAGTATTAATTTTAGGAGAATCAGGTTCAGGAAAAAGCTGCAGCTTGAGAAATTTTGAAAAGGAAGATGTCGCAATTTACAATGTTGCAGGTAAGCCATTACCTTTTAAAAAGCAACTAAACAAAGCAGACAACGTTACATATACACAGATAAAGAACAATATGCAAAAAGGAACTTTTAAAACTTATGTAATAGATGATTCACAATACTTAATGGCCTTTGAAATGTTTGATAGAGCAAAAGAAGTAGGTTACAACAAATTTACAGATGTTGCATTAAACTTTAGAAGCCTTATAGATTATGTAATAAAAAATACACCTGCAGATACGATAGTATATTTCTTACATCATACAGAAACAACAGATACAGGAAAGATAAAAGCTAAAACATCAGGTAAAATGCTAGATAATCAATTAACATTAGAGGGATTATTTTCAATAGTATTACTTTGCAAAACAGATGGCCAGGAACATTATTTTGAAACACAAAGTGATGGATATACAACCTGCAAAAGCCCAATGGGAATGTTTGAAGCAAAGATTGATAATGACTTAAAAATAGTAGATCAAACAATTAGAGAATATTACGAATTAAATAAAAAGGAGGTAAAGAAAAATGAGCTTCCAAAGAAAAATTGAAAGAAACCAATTAAAAAAACAATGGAAAGAACATAACAAAGGAGTGGCCAAAAAATATAGATCAGACTTTAGAGGATTTTGGAAATGGTTTCAAAAGAAGAAAAGAGGTGAGAGATAATGGTCGTAATGATAACTAGTGAAGAATACAAAGAATTAGTAATTAAAGCAAATAAATATGATGAGTTACAAAAGCCAAAAATGTGTGCAGCAGAAAATAAAACTGAAGAAACAAAAAGTGAAGGCAAACATTGTAAAAATGAAGATGATGCCGACATAACAATTGAAGTAGGAAAACTTGAAGGAGATAGGGCAAAAGAGTTTATAAATTTTATTAAAAAAGTTACAGGGGAGGACAAGAAATAATGAGTACAAGAAATACACTTTTTCAAAAACCAACTGTTGAAATAGATCAAGACAGATATGAAGAGTTAATCAGACACGAAATGCAATATGAACAATATAAACAAGCTGCAGATGAAGGAACAAAAACTATTATTGAAACAAATATTGATATTAAATTAATAAATGAAAGTGAGGAAAAATAATTATGGAAAAACCAAGTGATTATGAAAATGTACAACCAATAACAGATTTTGAAACATTAGAACCAGGAGCATATAAATGTAAAATATTAAAAGTAGAGGAATTAAAAGCTAGTAATGATAAGATATATTTAAAAATTAGCTTTGATATTGCAGAAGGAGAAAAAACTGATTTTTACAAGAAAAAATATCAATCAGACACAAGAGAAGATAAAAAATGGGGAGGAGTTTTAGTAATATTTGTACTAGACTTTGAAAATAAAACAAATAGATACTTAAAAACACTAATAACTTGTGCTGAAGCATCAAATGCAAAATTCAAATTTGACTGGGATCATCCTGAAAAATTAAAAGATAAAAAAATCGGTATTATATTTAGAGAAGAGGAATTTGTAGATACATTTGGAACAACAAGAACTGCAACAAAACCTTTCAGAGCCTGCGTATATGATAAAACAGAAGAAGCAAAAATACCAAACAAAAAGTTATTACCACAAAAGGGAGAAGCATTTGATAGTTTTGAAGCTACATCATCAGACAATGATGATCTTCCTTTCTAGGAGGTAAGCTATGAGTTTGATCAGAGAAGTTAAGGAAAGGGCAAATATAGTAAAAGTAGCAGAACTTTATGGATTAAAACTGAATAGGGCATATAAATGTGTATGCCCATTCCATAAAGAAAAAACAGCTAGTCTTTCAATATCACCACAAAAACAAATATGGAAATGCTTTGGATGTGGGAAAGGTGGCGACTCAATTTCTCTTGTATCAGAATTATTAAATATAAATGCTTTAGAAGCAGCAAAAAGTATAAACTACACTTTAGGATTAGGACTAGATCCAAATCAAAAAAGTAATTATTTTGAAATCAATAAATATAAGAATAAGCAAAAAACAGAAGAAATATTTAAACAATGGGAAAATAAAACATTTCAATTATTGTGTGATTATTTACATTTGCTTTGGAAATGGGAAGAAGAAAAAGCACCGAAAAATATGGAAGAAGATCCTGATGACCTATTTGTAGAAGCAATGCACAATAAAGATTATATTGACTATTTAATAGAGACAATTTTTATAAATGGAACAAATGAAGATAAAATATGGTTTTGGAAACACGAAAAAAAGGTGGTGAGAAGAATTGAATCAAGAGTTAGAACTTTCAGAGCAATTAATTGATGAAGGGTTTACACCTTTTGGAGAGATTAGTGAATTAACAAAAGAACAAATTTTAGATAAGGAAATATTTGAACATATTTTTTCAATAGATAACCAAATAGTAAGAACAACACTAATTATACAATTACAAGATAAGGCTAGGGAACTTGGAAACATAAGGAGTTTTGACAAACTTTTAAAAGCATACCAAACAGAATTTGCACAAAGATTTAAACAGAAAGGTAGCAATACAATTCAATTCACACAACCACCAATTGAAAAACTAAAGTGTGGAAAGTGGGAATGTGAAGATACAGGAGTTACAAAAAGTATTATGGGTGCAGGTATGATTCCACAAACAATAGTAGCTTGTTCACATCCTATATTACCAGTAGAAAGATTAATTAATGTTGACTCCGAAACGGAAAAAATAAAATTAGCATTTTTCAAAGATAATAAATGGCAGTACATAACAATTGAAAGAAGTATGGTAGCAAATAAATCTAATATTATCCAATTATCAGACAGGGGAATAGAAGTAAATTCAGAGAATGCAAAGGATCTAGTTTCATATATTGCAGATGTAGTTTCCTTAAATGCAAAAGAAATTCCAGTAAATCGTAGTACAGACAGGTTGGGATGGATAGAAAATGAATTTGCACCTTATGTAAGCGACTTAAAATATGATGGTGATATAGCATTTAAAGATGTATATGCAAGCATAAGAGAAGTTGGAGAATATGAAGAATGGAAAGAAGTATGTAGGAAAGTTAGAAAAGAAAGCAAAATTGCACATTTACTTTTAGCATCTTCATTTGCTAGCACACTAAATCAAATGTTAGGAGTATTGCCATTTGTAGTACATATATGGGGTGGAACAGGAACAGGTAAAACAGTAGGATTAATGCTTGCAATGAGTGTTTGGGGTAACCCTGAAGTAGGAAAATTAGTAAGAACATTAAATGCAACACAAGTAGCATTAGCAAGATATGCAGCATTCGTACACGATATACCATTTGCAGGAGATGAATTACAAACAATTAAAAGTAGATGGGATAGTTTTGACAACCTAGTAATGTATTTGACAGAAGGTGTTGATAGAGGTAGGGGCAAGGCTTATGGTGGAATAGAACTTTTGAAAGAATGGAATTGCTGTTTCCTATTTACAGGAGAAGAACCAATAACAAAAGCAACTTCAGGTGGAGGAGTAAAGAACAGAGTAATTGAAGTAGAAGCAACAGAAAAAGTAATTGCAGATGGTAATTTTGTAAGCAACTTTGTTAGAAAAAATTATGGATTTGCTGGTAAAGAGTTTATAAATAATATTCCTAAACAAGAAGAATTACAACAAAGGTATAGAGAGATATTTCAAAATATACTACAAAAAACAGACACTACAGATAAGCAGGCAATGGCAATGGCCACAGTATTACTTGCTGATGAAATATCTACAGATTTAATTTTCAAAGATGAAAAATTAACAATAGAAGATGTAAGTGGATGGCTTACAAGTGCAAAAGAAGTTGATGTTTCTACAAGAGCATATGAATGGACAATGAACTGGATTTCACAAAATATAAACCGATTTAGGGAAAATGAAAACGGAGAAATTTGGGGCAAATATGTCGAAAATGAAGATATTTGTTTAGTAAATAAAAGTTTATATGCTGAAGCATTAAACAAAGCAGGTTTTGATTTTTCAGCAGTAATAAGAAACTTTGCAGATAGAAATCAAATAGAACGCAATTCACAAGGTAAATTTACACATTCTACTAAAGCATTTGGTATAAAAGCAAACTACATAAAATTTAGATTAGAACCAGAAAAATCAGATCTTGCTTATGAAGAAGAATATAAACAACAAGAAATGGAGGATCTACCATTTTAAGGTCTAACCTAAAACAAAAAGGTTAGACCAAGGTTAGACTATTTGAAAACATAGAAACAAGCGACTTATATAAAATAAAAATATAAAAGTCTAACCTCTAACCAAATAATAATATACATATGGGAATTTTTATTAGAAATCTCAAAATAAAAAATTCATAAAAAATATAAATATATTCACAGAAAAAGGTTAGACAGGTTAGACCATTTGAAAAATAGCATATTTGAGATGTGCAAAAAATGTAAGACGGAGGTTAGACCATAATGAAAAGTAAAGAAAAAATTATAAATGATTCTATAAAACTTGAAACACCTCCTGGAGATTATAACTTATTAGAAATACATTGTTTTCTAGCATTAAAGCAGTTATTAGTAATGTTTCATAATAAGCAGATAACTACTGAAAATGCTAGTAAAACAAAGCAACTAATATTAGCAGACTATGAAAAAAGATGTAAGGAATATGAATTTCAAACATCAATGTTTCAAGAACACATAGATCATATAAAAAATACTGAAGCACAAAGGATTAGATTAAATAAAATGCTTAATGGAAAAGATGAGGAATTAAAGAAAATTCCTTTTGAAGAAGGGTTATGCCAATCATTAAATTTAGCAGTAGAAATACTTGATACTGTATTTAAGGGGGAATTTATAAATGGTAATAGTGAGTCAAGATAAAAAAGAAATTACAAATTTTGATAATATAATGGCTATAAATATTTTAGATTGCGAAGAAGATGGATTTTTACTTTCTGCAGCTTTCTTAATAGGAATAGATGATATTTATAGAGAGTTAAGATATTACAAAACAGAAAAAAGAGCACAAGAAGTATTACAAGAAATAATAAGCAAATATAGGCAATACAATTTGGATAATAACAAAGCAGTAACAATACTTCCAAAAGTATATGAAATGCCAAAGGAGTGAAAATATGTCACAAAATGAACTTTTAGATAAAGTAATAGAATATTTACAAAGCCTAAAAAACAATTCAGAGGTTAGTATAAATATTAATCCACCTCATATTGAAGAAATTGCATCATGTTGCAGTGGACAAGTATATGGAAAAAGCAGATGTAGTATAGAAATTGAAGCAAAAACTCTATACACAAAAGATAATTTTAAGGTATTCGACAATTGGAAGGAGGTTAAATAGTGGAAAAGCCAACAATATGTAGATATTGTGGAAGCCCAGTTGTTTATACATCAAATGCAGAAATATATGGCCGAGAATATGGTGAAGGAAAGTGTTATTTATGCAGAACTTGCAGGGCATTTGTTGGAGTACATCCAGGAACAGACACACCACTTGGAACATTGGCCAATGAAGAATTAAGAAGATATAGAAAGGCAGCACATTACTGGTTTGATCAGATATGGAAGAAACCATTAAGAATTACAACAAGATATAAGGCATATGGATGGTTAGCTGAACAATTAGGACTTCCAAGAGAAAAAACACATATGGCCATGTTTGAAAAAGAAGAATGTGAAAAAACAATTAGACTTTCACGAGAAAGAATAGAAAAATATCAAACGAAAAGAGGTGAGATATTTTGAAATTAGAATTAAGAGATTATCAAAAAGAGTGTTTAGATCTAATAGATAATTTACAACCAGGATCATACTTAATACAAATGGCGACTGGATGTGGAAAAACAGCAACATTCACAAATATAAAAAGAAAAGGTCGTGTACTAGTCCTAGCACATAGAGAAGAACTAGTAACGCAACCAGTTAAATACTATGACTGCCCTGTGGGAATTGAAATGGCGAATCACAAATCACACGGAGAACCAGTCGTAATAGCATCAGTACAAAGTATAGTACATAGATTAGAAAATTTCAAGCCTACAGAATTTGACACAATAATAACAGATGAAGCACATCATGCTGCAGCATCTACTTATAGGAAAGTATATGAATATTTTAAACCAAGGTTACATTTAGGATTTACAGCAACACCAAACAGGGGAGATAATGTAAGACTTGATGATATATATCAGGACATTATATTTGAAAGAGATATTAAGTGGGCTATAAAAAATAAATACTTAACAGATATCTATTGTATGAGAGTAAATATTGGATATGACATAAGTAAAGTTGCAAGAAGGATGGGAGATTTTGCACCAGGAGAACTTGAAGAAGTAATGAATCAAGAGGTATTAAATAATGCAATAGCTGAAACTTATAAAAAATATGCAAAAGGACAAACCTTAATATTTGCTTGTAGTGTAGAACACGCAAAAGCAATAGCTGGAAAAATACCAGGTGCAGTTGCAGTAACTGCAGAAACAAAAAACAGAGAAGAACTTATAAAGAAGTTTACAAATAGAGAAATACCTGTACTTGTAAATTGTATGATTTTCACAGAAGGGACTGATATGCCACTTGTTGAAACTGTAATGATAGCAAGGCCAACAAGTAATAGTAGTTTATACACACAAATGGTAGGGAGAGGCTTAAGACTTTATCCAGGAAAAGACAAGCTTACTTTGATAGATTTAGTTGGAACTACAGGAAGAGCAAATTTATGCACAGCACCAACTTTAATAGGAGTTGACCTAAATGCAGTACCTGCAAACAAACAAGATGAAATACAAGGAGACTTATTTGAATTACCTGATCTAATTGCAGAAAAAGCAGATTGTCCATCATCTTGGATAAGAAATATTGAAATTGTAAATATATGGGCTAAAGAGCAAAGCTACAAAACTCACGATGTAAACTATTTCAAAATGCCTAATGGTAATATGGTGGTATTTATTCCAAAAAGAAAAATAGTAATTCCAGCACAAGACGAATTAGGGAAAACAATATGGAATGGCCAAAAGGTAAGTATGCAAAAAGCATTTGATGAAGTGTATTTATATTTAAAAGAAAACCACGCAAACGAAGAATATATATGGAATGTAAAAATGATGAAACAATGGGGAAAAGTGCCAGCAAGTGAAAAACAAGTTAGTATGATCAAAAGATTTATGAAAGACTTTGATACGGAAAACTTAAACAAAATGCAAGCAACACAAATCTTAAATAGATTGTTTTATAAGTAGGTGATGTAATGAAACATATAGTTAGTTTTTCAGGTGGTAAGGATAGCACAGCGATGTTATTAAAAATGCTTGAAGATAATTGGAAAATAGATGAAATAATATTTTGTGATACAGGCAAAGACTTTCCAGATATGATTAAACATATATCAGAAGTTGCACATTACATTTGGTATAGATATGGAAAGAGTATAACTACATTAAAAGCAGAAAAAAGTTTTGATTATTATATGTTTGAACACGAAAAAACTCGTGGCAAAAATAAGGGCAAAAAAGGGTATGGCTGGGCAACAATGCGTTGTAGATGGTGTACGAGTAACTTGAAAAATAGAGTTATTGATAATTATTTGAAAAAATATAAGATAGAGGGATATGTTGAATATGTAGGAATTGCAGCAGATGAAAAAAAACGAATAAAAGATAAATGTTATCCGTTAGTTGAGTGGAAAATGACAGAAGCGGATTGCCTAAAATATTGCTATGATAGAGGATTTACTTGGAATGGATTATATGAACATTTTGATAGGTTAAGCTGTTGGTGTTGTCCACTAAAAAACTTAAAAGAACTAAAAATATTATATACATATTATCCTAAATTGTGGAAGCAACTAAAAGAAATGGATAAAAAAGCATATAACCAATTTAGAGCTGATTATAGCGTAGAGCAATTAGAAGAAAAATTTAAAAAAGAAGGTGATTAAAATGTTAAGAATATTTTTACAATACATTACTTTATTAAATAAAATAAGAAAATCAAAACAAAAAGGATATGAAGGAATACAAGTTTCTTTAATATATCCAGTAAATCAAGAACGATTAAGAAAAAAAGGATATTCAGTATATGAACCCAGTTTATTTAGATCAAATTATGTAATAAGGTGGGTGGATTAAATGGAAGAAATAAATATTGCAGTATTAATGAGAAATATAAATGAACAAATATGGAAATTTGAGCAAAAATATCATACAAGGCCAAAATTTTTAAAAGTAGGAACTTATGTATGTTATGCATTAAAAAATATAACTAATACAAATTTTAGATATTTAGAAACAAAAGAAGGTAGTATCAGCACATTTATGGGACTATTAGTATGCGATACACCAGCAATAGAAGATTTTAGTGTGGAGGTGTTTTAATGCCAAGAAGAGGATTTCAATTTGAAGAGCAAATTCAAAAAGTATGTGATTATGTAGAAGCCATAGGTGGGCATGCACACAAAAATCATCCTGAAAGAACTGTTGATGGAATCTATAAAAAAGGAGAGCCGTTTGACTATGAGATATTTCTTCCAAATTATAAAGCTGTATTTGATGCAAAAGAGTGCAAAACAACAAAGTGGCATATGGTCGATAAAGATATTAGGCAATGTGATGAAATGAAAAAATGTAAAAATGCAGGTCTCAAAGCATATTTTCTTATATGCTTTAAAGGCCACGATGTAAGAATGATAGATGTTGACACAGCAATAGCAACTTTAAAAAACGGAAGTAAAACAATATCTGCAGCAGGAAATCCAAGCTGGGATTTAATAAAAATATTAGGAGGTACACAAAAGTGAAATGTGGTGATAAAGAGTGGCAACACTGCCAAGTAGAAAAAATGGGATGTCCTGGATGTTATTATGATGAAATAGAAATTAAAGAGTATATAAGAATACATGAAGAAATAGCACAAATAACTAAAAAGGGGAAAATAGACAATCATTATATTTATAGTGCAATATATGGAGATGGAAAAGAATATACAAATATTTCAAGAAAAATGATAACTAAACATAGTAAAAAAATATCTGAAGTATTAAAAGAAGGGGATGTAATTTTCTATACAATAAACAATTCTCCTCAAATATATATGGGAAAAGTAAGAAAATATAAATTAGGATTAGGATCAAACTATTATAGTTTAGAACAATTAAATATTATAAAAGTTATAACAAAAAAAGAGATAAAGGAAGTAGGATTTGAAATAAATGAAAGTATTTAGATTTATGAGTAAAGTAGAATTTGAAAAGTATAAACACAATTTTACTTTACAAAACAATACAAAACACGATGGAAAAACAAATTCAGTAGGATTTTGTTTCCTAGATATAGAAGAATTTACACCTGAAGAAGCAATGCATTTTTTAAGTGGAATAGTAACATTTGATGTATGTGCAGTATTTGAAACAAAAGAGAATTTACATAAAACTTATGGAATATATGCAAAACCAATAAAAAGTACAGGAAATTCTATGGAAGATTTATTAAATATATTTAGTGGGTTTACTGATAGATTTACAGCTAATGAATATTGCACAACTGAATATAACAAAGAAACAATGAAGCTATTGAAATATAGTGAGGAAATTTGGAAACAATGGAATCCAATTGAAGAACAAACAAAATTAAAATGGGTGGAGGTATAAAAAAATGAAAACTTGGGAAGAAATGACAAAATTAGAAACTAAAATAAAAGTGAGAATAGCATTACATATTTTATTAGCAATATTAAGTATAACAGATGCAATAATAAGCAAAAACTTTGCGTGGGGAATGTGTGGCCTATTATGGATATTAGTTGCAGTAATGGAATATTGCGATACTAAATTATTAAAAAGTAGCGATGCACTAATAGCATTGCAAGAAAGACATATTGATATACAAGATAAAATGTTAGATGATTTATTAAAAGAACTAGCAACACCAAATATTGTAATAGAAACAGACTTAATAAAAATACCTAAACATTTTACAAAACCAGGAAAGAAAAAATTAAATAAAAGAATAGAATTTTATAATAAAAATAAATATTTTGAAGTACCTATTATAATTGATTCAAGCAATACATTAGTAGATGGATATACTTCATATTTAATTGCTAAAAAATATAATTTAAAAACAGTACAAGCAAAAGTAAAGATAGGAGGAAAATAAAAATGATAGAAAAAGTTAATCCAAAACATCCTGATAAAGTAGCAGACAGAATTGCAGGTGCAATAGTAGATTTAGCTTATGAAAAAGAAGAAAATCCTAAAATTGCAGTAGAAGTCTTAATAGGACACGGACATTGTATGATTGTAACAGAAACAAATGTAAAAGTATCTTTTGAAGAGGTTGAAAATGCTGTACATAGAATAGCAGGTAAAAATATAGATGTTCATATACTACCGAACAAACAAGATGAGTATTTAGCAAACAACCAAAATGGAAAAATAAGGTGTGGAGATAATGGAATATTTAAAGGTGTACCATTGACTGAAGAAGATAGGCAAATAAGTTATTTAGCACATCAAATATATGATAAATACAATAGTGATGGTAAATATATATTAGACCAAAAAACAAATAAATGTATAATTTGTCAAAGTAATGCAAAAACTGAAGAACTAAAAGAATTATATCCAACAGCAATAATAAATCCATTAGGAGAATGGACTGGTGGAATAAATGTAGATACAGGAGCAACTAATAGAAAATTAGGATCTGATATGGGAAATGCAGTAACAGGTGGAGGATTACACGGAAAAGACCTATCAAAAGCAGATGTGTCAGTAAATATATATGCACATATAAAAGCACAAGAATTACAAAAGCCAATAGAATTATTTTGTGCAATAGGTGATGAAGAAATAGATGGAAAACCTTATGAAGAAATAGTAAAAATAGCAAAAGATTATATAAATAAATTAGGTGGATTTGAGAAATTAGCAGAATGGGGATTATTTTAAAAGATAAAAAACAAACTCAATAACCAGGAATAGGAGGTGGAACTTAAAATGGTAATAATTAAAGCAATATTTATATTTTTTATAGGATTTTATGCTTTGGCCAAGATAGTGGATGGAATGAATAATAAATACATAAACACCAAAGATAAAATTGTAAATTTGATAGAAATAGTTGTTAGTGTAGTATTAACATTTATTATATTTAAAATTTAGGAGGTGCAAAAGATGAATGTTCAAGAGGTACTTGAAGGTTATAATTCGCTTAAAGCAAGCATAAGCATTGTAGAAGGGGAAATACAAGAACTAGAGAATGATATATTGGATTGTAAAAGTTCTAATTTAGATGGTATGCCAAAACCAAAAGGGTTTGTAAGTTCTAATATAGAAAATTATATTGCAGAAAAGCAAGAAAAAATAGAACAAAAACAAAGGTACATAGAAAGAACAAAAACAAAAATAAAAATAGTGGAAGATTTGGTAAAAACACTAAAAAAATATAATCAGGATATAATTGATATGAGATATTATCAAATGTTAAGTATAGAAGAAATTGCAGTAAAGAAGGACAGAGGTTATGGAGCAATACAAAAAACTATTGATAGATCAATAAGAATAATGCAAAAAGAATATAATAAAAACAAAATGTCGTAGTTTTGTATATAAAATTTATATATTTTGTCTGTATTTTTTCAAAATATACTATGTTATAATTATAATCGAGAAAATTGTAATTACCTTTTCATTTTTCTTTCCTTCTTATAATAGATGTGGATCACTGATACAAATGTCAGTGGTCTTTTTATATTGCAGAATAGCTTAATTGGTAAAGCAGCCAGCACACATGGGCTGTAATATGTGGGTTCAAATCCTACTTCTGCAACCAAATGATAAAGGAATATGCCTATGAATTTAAGTAGATGTATGTTAAGAGAATGTAAAAATTGTAGATATGAATCCAGTTGTTTTAAGGAGTATAGAAATGAATATTCAAAAAATAGGCATAGAAAAACTAAAGCCAGCAGAATACAATCCAAGAAAAGACCTAAAGCCAGAGGACGAGGAATATCAAAAAATCAAAAAAAGTCTAATTGAATTTGGATATGTAGCACCTGTTATAGTTAATGCAGATATGACTGTTATAGGTGGACACCAAAGACTAAAAGTATTGAAAGAATTAGGTTATACAGAAATAGAATGTAATATTGTTGATTTAGACAAGGATAAAGAAAAAGCCTTAAATATAGCATTAAATAAAATAACAGGTGAGTGGGACAATACTAAACTAGAAGAATTACTTGCAGAACTAAAAGAAACAGAAATTGATATGGATGCAACAGGATTTAGTTTTGATGAAGTAGATAATATGCTGAAGGATATAACAGGTTCAAAAGAAGATGACTTTGATGTAGATCAAGCATTAGATGAAATAGAAGAACCAATAAGTAAAACAGGAGATGTTTGGGTATTAGGTAGACATAGATTAATGTGTGGAAATAGCACGCAAAAAGATGATGTTATGCGTCTTATGAATAATCAAGATGCAGATATGATTCTTACAGATCCACCATATAATGTTGACTATGTTGGAAAAACATCAGAAGCATTAAAAATCGAAAATGACAATATGAATGAGACTGAATTTTATAACTTTTTGCTGGATGCTTTTAGGAATATGTTTGAAAGTATAAAGTATGGTGGCTCTATATATGTATTTCACGCAGATACAGAAGGACTAAACTTTAGAAATGCTTTTAAAGCAGTAGGTTTTAAATTAGCACAATGTTTAGTATGGGTTAAGAATACTTTTGTAATGGGTAGACAAGATTATCAATGGAGACACGAACCAATTTTATATGGATGGAAAGAAGGTGCAGGACATTACTTTGTAGCTAATAGAAAACAAAGTACAGTATTAGAATTTGACAAACCAAGTAGAAATGCAGAACATCCAACAATGAAGCCAATAGATTTATTAGTGTATTTGATTAAAAACTCTAGCAAAGAAAATGACATAATATTAGATTTATTTGGTGGAAGTGGATCAACTTTAATTGCTGCAGAACAAATACAAAGAACCTGCTATATAATGGAATTAGATCCTAAATATTGTGATGTAATAATTAAACGATGGGAAAACTTAACAGGACAAAAAGCAATATTAGAGAAATAATGGAGGTGGGTGATATGTATTGAATGAATCTAATGTAGAAAATATAAAAAACGATTATTTACAAGGAATGAAATACAACGATATTATAAATAAATATAATATCACTCTACCTGAATTAAGAAGTATTATTCGTAGAAATAAACTAACTAGAAGCAGAAGTGAAATACAAAAAGGAAATACAAGTTCAATAGGAAACAAAGGTGGTTATGCACCTGAAGGAAATAAAAATGCTGTTGTTACTGGAGAATATGAAAACATATTTGCTGGTTGCTTCTCTGAAGAAGAAAAAGAAATATTTAATAATAAAGAACTTAATGAAAAAGAAGAATTATTATTTGAATTACAAGTATTAAAAATAAGAGAAGGCAGAATGCTTAAAAGAATAGAAGAATTAAAACAACGAGGTAAAGACATGACGATAAATTTTATTAGAAGTAAAAAAAGTAAATCAGAAACAGAAACTGTAACAGATGCAGAACCAACTTTAAATATGATACAAAGAATAGAAGATGGACTTACAAGAGTACAAGAGGCAAAAAGAAAAGTATTAGAAAGTCTGGCCAAGTTAAACATTACTGAAGATGACAGAACACTAAATGTAAATTTGGTAAGTAATAACTCTATATTGGAAAGCATAAGCAGACAATTAGGTGGTGGTGACGATGGAACAAAATGAGGAATTTCCACTATCTGAAAAATATATTGATTTTTTCAAACACGAGTGTAGTACAGAGTTTTTGGAAGGAACAACATTTGCTGGTAAAACAACAGTTGCTGTTCCTAAATTTATGTTTAAAGTTGCTCAAAGTCCTAAAAAGTTACATATAATTGCAGGGTTAGACCTTGGAACAATTGAAAAAAATATAATAAATAAAGATAAAGGCTTAATTGAAATATTTGGAGAATATAGTCAAGGTGGCTGTATAGAATATAACGCAAATGGTAAAGGTGTACATTCATTACCACATATTTTATATCATACTCCAAATGGTGTAAAAGTAATATACATTGTTGGATATGATAACAAAACAAGATGGAAAAAGGTACTTGGTGGTCAATATGGATGTATTCTTATAGATGAGTTTAATATTGCAGATATGGACTTTGTAAGAGAAATCTTTATGCGTTGTGATTATAGAGTATGTACAATGAACCCTGACGATCCAAATAAAGAATGCTATAAACAATATGTTAATAAATCAAGGCCAACTAAAAAATATGAAAATGATGCTCCACTAGAATTGTTAAATATGCTGAATGAAGAACAAATGGATGATTGGACTTGGTGGTATTTTTCTTTTGATCACAATAAAAGTTTAACACCAGAGAAAAAACAAAGTATTATAAATTCCGTTCCAGTAGGTACAAAACTATGGAAAAACAAAATAAAAGGATTACGAGGCAAGTCAACAGGACTTGTTTTTCTTAATTTTGATAGAAGAAAACATTGCATTACTAAAGAAGAAGCAAAGCAATATTTAAGAGCACCAGGAAACGAAAAAGTACAATTAACAACAAAGCCAATAGCAACAAGACAAACAGATGAGCATTTTATAATATTTACTGCAGCATTAGACACAGCATACAGTTCATTAAGCCCTGATACCATTGCAATGTCATTTGCAGGAATAACAAACAAAGGTAAATACATCCTATTAGATGAAAAGGTTTATAATAACGCAAACTTGGATCAGCCACTTGCACCAAGTGACACAGTAAAGAACTTTGTTGACTTCCTAGAAAGAAACAGAAAAGAGTGGGGGCTAGCAAAAAATGTGTTTATAGATTCAGCAGACCAAGCAACAATAAAGGAATTTGCAAAATATAAACGACAAACAGGATGTATATATGTGTTTAATTCAGCTTGGAAGGCTAAAATGCTAATAATAGACAGAATAAATACACAATTAGGATGGTTCAAAGATAATTGTTATTTTATAGTTGATACTTGCACAAATTATTGTGACGAACTAGATGTGTATAGTTGGAAAGAGGACAAAGACAATGAACCTGAAGATGGAAACGATCATATGGTTAATAGTTGTCAGTATAGTTGGATTCCATATGTAAGTAAAATAGGAGTGAAAAAATAATGAAATTTGGAGAAAGAGTGAAAAATATGATTAAATCGTGGTTAGATATTAGACCAGCACAAGGTCAAACATTTATAATCAATGAGAATATGGATTTTCAAGCTAATTGCATAAAAAATAAAATATGGTATAGAGGCGATAGTAGAGAATTATCTGAATTTTATGGCCAATTAATGTTTGCTGAAGATACTTTTTGGGGTGCAGCACAAACAGCAGATATTAGGATGAAAAAATCACATTCAGGATTACCAAAACTAATAATAAAAACTATTATAAATACAGTTATGACAGATTATGCAGGTGATGATGTAGAAAATGAATATTGGAAAGAAGTTAACAAAGAAAATGAATTTGATAGTAAAATGTTAAAGGCTTTGTTAGCAGATTTATTACATATAGGTGATGGTGCAATAAAAATAAATTATGATGCTGATATATCTGATAAAGCAATTCTTGAATGGGTAGATGGTTCAAAAATCGATTTTATTTATAAAAGAGGTAGATTAGTAGAACTAGTATTTAAATCTTTTTACGAGGAAGGAAATACAACATATTTATTAGAAGAACATTATGGATTTCGGATATATAACTTATAAGTTATTAAAAGATGGACAAGAAGTAAGTTTAAATAAAGTACCTGCATTAGCAAAACTTAAAAATATAACTTTTGATAAGTCAATAATGTGGGCAGTACCAGTAATGTTAAGTGAATCAGTAAAATATAAAGGAAGAGGAGAGTCTATTTTTGAAGGAAAATATGACTCTTTTGATAGTTTAGATGAAATTATATCTCAATGGCTAGAAGCAGTTAGAGCAGGAAGGGCAATAAAATATATTCCTGAGAGTATGATTCCAAGAGATCCTGAAACAGGAGAATTTTTATTAAATAGTAATCCATTTGATAATAAGTATATTTCTCCTGAAGGAAATATGTCAGAAAATGGACAAGATACTATTGAAATAAAACAAGCAGAAATACCAACAGAGAACTACTTACAATCATACATAACATTTTTAGATTTATGCTTGCAGGGAGTTATAAGTCCATCTACACTTGGAATTGATACAAAAAAATTAGATAATGCTGAAGCACAAAGAGAAAAGGAAAAAACTACTTTATATACTAGAGGTTTAATAATTGATACATTATCAGAGTTTATTCCAAAAGTTATCAATACAGTCTTAAAATCAAGAAACCAAATGGAAAACAAAGGTTTAACTGAAGATATAGAAGTAAGTTTAAAATTTGGAGAATATAGCAACCCTTCATTTGAAGCACAAGTGGAAACAGTTAGTAAGGGAAAACAAGGGGGCATAATGTCAATAGAAGCCTGTGTAGAAGAATTATATGGAGATTCTAAAGATGAAGAGTGGAAATTAGAAGAAATCGCAAGATTAAAAGCAGAACAAGGGATTGTTGATATAGAAGAACCAGCAGTAAACTTTGATTTAGAAATGGAAGAAGATACAACAAAAGAGCAAAAACCAAAAAAAACAGAACAAAAAGTAGAAGGTCAAAAAGAAGAAAAGAAAGACCAGGAGAAAGTAAATGAATAATGAATATGATGTTTCAAAAGCATTTCAAAGAATAGAAGAAACTCTTATAAAATCAATGAAAAGAAATCTTACAAGGCACTTAAACGAAGAAAAAGATCTCAATATGAATTGGAGTGCTTGGCAAACAGAACAATTAAAATCATTAGAACATTTTAAAAGAAGTAACAAACAACTATTCAAAAATGACTTTTCTACAATAAATAATGATGTGGAAGCGTTGATAAAACAAAGTTTTGAAAATGGAAAGCTAGATCAAGAAAGAGTAATATTAGAAGCTATAAAAGAAGGTAACTTTAAGAGTAATGACAAGGAAATAAATAAGTTATGGCATATTTATAAAAACACTAAAAATAAAAGAATAAAGAAAAAACAGCTTACTAGAATATATGAAAAAACAGAACAAGCAGAATCAAACTTTTTTAAAATAAATGACAGAAAACTTAATGCACTAATAAATGAAACAAAAGAGAATTTTCAAAAAGCAGAACTTTCAATATTAAGATATACTAATGATCAGTATAGACAAATAATATACGATGCTCAAGTGTATGCAAATACAGGTTCAGGAACAATAAAACAAGCAGTTGATATGGCCACAAAAGATTTTCTTTCAAAAGGTATAAATAGTATAGAATATTCAAATGGTGCTATGGTAAATATAGCATCCTATGCAGAAATGGCCATTAGAACAGCAAATAAAAGGGCATATTTACAAGGTGAAGGAACAAAAAGGGTAGGATGGGGAGTACATACAGTTTTAGTTCCAAATCGTGGTGGAGGATGTCCTTATTGCATAAAGTTTCAAGGTAAAGTATTTATTGATGATGTTTGGAGTGGTGGAACAGAAGCAGAAAGTAAAGAAACAGGTTATCCTTTATTAAGTACAGCAATAAAAGCAAAATTATTTCATCCTAACTGCAAAGATACAATTGTTACTTACTTTCCAGGTATTAATACACAGCCAATTCCACCAACAAAAGAACAATTAGAAATGAAGAAACAAAAATATATTATAGAGCAAAAACAAAGATATAATGAAAGGCAAATAAGGAAATACAAAAGGTTAGAATTAGGAAGTACAGACGAAGAAAATATAGAAAAATATCATAAAAGAAGATTAAAATGGCAGCAGTATAATAAAGAATTTTGCGAAAAACACAATTTAAAAAGACAATATGATAGAGAAGAAGTAAAAGTAAAAGTAAGCACTAAATAATAGTACGTTAATATGAAAGGGGTGAGAATATATGAAATTAATGATTAGTCAGCCTATGAAAGGAAAAACAAATGAACAAATACGAGAAGAAAGAGCAGAATTAGTAAAAAGACTACAAGAAGAAGGACACGAAGTAGTAGACACAGTATTTGAAAATGCTCCAGCAGATGAAGATGTTGCAATTTATTGTTTATCTCAATCAATAAGATATATAGGAAAAGTAGATGCGTTATATTTTATGAAAGGTTGGGAAAAAGCAAGAGGTTGTAAGATAGAACATCAAGTTGCAGTTGAATATGGAAAACAAGTATTTTATGAAAATTAATTAAAAAATAATATTAGGAGGTAAATTAAAATGGCTAAAAAGAAAGAAGAAGTCAAAGAAGCAGAAAAATTAACAGAAGAGGTTACTACAGAAGAAACAACAGAAGAGGTAAAGGAAGTAAAAAAAGAAACTAAAAAAACATTAGTTGCTAATACTTCTTTTAATGATAAATATACAGGAGAAAAATACACAGAAAAGACAGAATTTATTGTTGTAAATGAAGATATTACAACAACAAAAGTAAAAGACAACCAATACAAAATATCAGCAAAAAGAGCAGAAGAAATAAAAGCAAAAGGATATATTGATTAGTCTGATTATTAAGAGCCGTAAGGCTCTTTTTTAATGCTCCAAACACTGAAGAGGGTAAAAGCTTGTGTAATATAGTCATTTCAAGACTTAAAAAAGTAGGAGGTAGTGATTATGGATGGAGATAATAACGCAAATAATAATGCAAATAACAATGTGAATCCAAATGCCCAAAGCACTACAGGGCAACAAAACAATAATGCAAATCAACCAAATAACAATTCTAATGCGATTGATTATAACAAAATCCAAGAAATGATAGATGGTAGAAATGCAAAAACAGAAGATAGTGTTTTAAAAAGCTATTTTCAAAAGCAAGGCTTAAGTCAAGAGGAAATAGAAAGTGCAATAAATACTTTCAAAACTCAAAAGGCCAACCAAGCCAATGCACAAAACAAGGAACTTACTGATGCACAAGCATCTTTACAAAAATCACAATTAGAAAATCAAAGATTAAGAATAGAAAAGAAAGCGTACGATTTCGTTGATGAACTTAATGTTGATATTAAGACTATGCCATATCTATTAAAAATGGCAGATCTAAACAATTGTGCAGATAAAGATGGAAATGTATTAGAAGATACTTTAAAAACTGCACTACAAAAAGTTATAGATGATGTACCAGGATTAAAAAAACAAGTCCAAGGAATAGTAGGAATAACAGTAGGTGCAGATACAAATAACGGAACGAACTCTAATAATGGAGTATTTGATTTCGGATTTACAGGTGTAAGACCTAAAAAACAAAATTAAAAATAAAAAAAGAAAGGAAGGCGATTTATTATGCCATTTGAAAAAACAGGATTAAATTATGCTAAAGAATATTCACAAGCATTAGCACAAGCATATCCATATACATTATTCTTTGGTGCTTTATGGAATGCAACAAAACCAGATGTTAAATTTTTAAGAAATGATACAGTAATTCTACCAAGTTTATCAGTAAAAGGTAGAAAAAACGGAGATAGAGATTCAATAGGAAGCTTTGGAAGAAACTTCAATAATGATGAAGAACCAAAGAAATTGAAAACTCACAGAACTTGGGATACACTTATTCATCCAAGAGATATTGATGAAACAAATCACGTTGCAACAATACAAAATATCACTAAAGTTATGAATGAGGAACAAAAATTTCCTGAAATGGATGCTGAAATGATTACAGCATTATATAAACTAAAAAATGAAATCGAAACTATAACAGAAGATGATGTTCTTACATTAGCAAATGTATTAACAAAATTTGATGCTATGATGGACAAAATGGATGAAAAAAGAGTTCCTGCAGCAGGAAGATTACTATATGCAGATACTCCTACAAAAACTCTAATTGATACAGCAAAAGAAGCTGCTAGAAACTTGTCAGCACAAGACACAGCAGTTGCTAGATCATTAGACAGAATTGGAGAAGTTGAAGTAATTGGTGTTCCAAAATCTGCAATGAAATCTGCTTACAAATTTACTGATGATGGATTTGAAGTTGCTGTAGATGAATATGAAAAAACTGCTGATACAGATGTAGTAACAGGAAAGACTTATTATACAAAATCAGGAAATACATATACTGCAGTTACAAACCCAACAAAAGCAGATATTGCTACATATTATGAAAAAGTACAGGAAGGTGCAAAAGATGTAAAAATGATATTAATTCATACATCTGCAGTTATTCCAGTAATAGCATACGATTTTGCTCAATTAGGTGCTCCAAGTTCTTTATCACAAGGAAAATGGACATACTTTGAAGAGTCATTTGAAGATGTATTCATCTACAACAAGAAACACGATGCTATTCAATTCTATATTGAAAGAACTGCCTAAATTGGAGGTAAGATATGAGTAATTATGTAGATATTACTTATTATCAAGATACCTATAAAGGAACGGTAATTCCTAAAGATAAAATTGAAGAAAAATTAAAAGAAGCAAGTATGCATATTGATACTTTAACTTATAATCGTATAGTTGGAAGAGGTTTTGAAAATCTAACAAAATTCCAACAAGACATTATAAAAGAGGTTGTATGCAAACTTGCTGATTTTGAATATGAAAATGAGGACTTGATAAAGTCTGTATTATCCAGTTATGCAATAAATGGTGTATCAATGAACTTTGGAACAAGTTGGAATATTCAAGTTCAAAATGGTGTTGCTATACCTAAAGATTACTATTGTTTATTGAGTCAAACAGGGTTAACTTGTAGAAATATGAGGTGTTGATATGAAATATCCAAAACTAGTAAGAAAAGAAAATTGTAAAACAGATATTCATATTGTTTTATATGGTGAAGGGATAACAGAAGATGGCGAACCAATAATTGCATTAGATACTAATCTAAAGTGTAATTATCAGGACAAAGCTAAAAGAGTATTAACTGCAGAAAAAGTAATAATTCAATTAACTGCAAAAGCATACTTTGTTGGAGATATTGCTCCTGATTTGGCAGTTATTTCTGGTGGCCAAGTTACTGTATTTGGAGAAACAAGATCAATATATCAAGGAACTAAAGCAAGAAATCCTGATGGAACTGTTAATTTTACAGAATTGGAGATAATGTAATGAAAACTGTAACTTCAAAAATAAAATTAAATGCTCCTAAAATAAAACAATTAGATCGTGCAACCATAACTTCACTTGAAAAGACTATTAGTGCTTTGCATACTGAAGTGGAAAATGCACAAGTAATGCCATTTAAAAGTGGAAATATGCAGAATGACAATACATATGAAGATTATTCAAACAGCAAACAAGGAAAAGTAAGTTTAATTACTTCTACACCTTATTCAAGAAGAATGTATTTTCATCCTGAATATAATTTCTCGAAAGAGGAGAATCCAAACGCTAGAGGAAATTGGTACGAGCCTTGGACTACTGGAAAAGAAAAAGATTTTTGCAAGAAGGCATTTTCACAATTTTATAAAAAGGAGGCAGGTTTATAATGAGTAAACTGTTAGGACTAGCAGATATAAGAGATTGGATAAAATCTTTAAATTATACTGCTTCAGAGAATTGTTATATAGGAAAATTAGATAATAAGAAAGATAAGTCTATTGGCATATATCAATTAAAAACTAGCAACGAAGCAAATGTTGCAATAGGTGGAAGTGATAATACCAAAACCCTAGAAAAATCAGTTAGTATTTTAATTCATTGGAATAAAAATGCAAAAGAAACTGAAGAAATTTCAAACAAGATTTATAGCAAGTTTTTAGAATCAAAAGAATTTGTTATAAACAACATAAAAGTAAATTATATAAGATTGCTTGTACCTGAAGCTGTTGATGTTGGAACAGATGATAAAAACATCTATGAAAGGGTTATACAGGCAATTTTTTATTATGAAAAAAAGGAAAAGGAGGAATAACTCATGGCAACTGTAACAAGTGGAGTATATCCAGTATTTAATAATGTATTTAAAATAGGTACAAAAGGCAGAACATCTACAACTGAAGATATGAAAACAATTGCAGATTGTGAGACATTTTCTTTGTCAATGGATAACAATGTAGAAGAGTGGACACCAATGACAACAGAAGGATGGATCAGAAGAATGCAAACAGGTAAAGGTTTCTCTATTAGCATTTCAGGTAAAAGAAATGTTGGAGATGATGGAAATGATTATGTTGCAAGCAAATTATTTTCAACAGGACAATCAGTAGAAACCAAATTTGAATGGGAATTTGCAGACGGAACAACAGTTAGTTTCGATTGTATTATTTCTGTATCAAACGCTGGTACTGGCGATAGTACAAATGTCGCACCTTTAGAATTTGAGGTTATGTCAGATGGAAAACCAACTGTAACACCAGCAGCATAAAACAAGCCTCGGTAGTTATCTACTGGGGCTTTATTTTTTTATTTATAAAAAGAAAAGAGGTAATTTAAAATGGCAAGTATTGATATTAGTTCAAAATTAGGAAAAGAAAAAGCCACTATAAAGTTGGCAGAAGATAAAGTTTACGAAGTTGATACTAGTGCAGACAACTATTTATTAGTACAAGAAAAAATTAAAGATCAAGATTTTTCTATTGAAGTTATGTATCAAATGATTGAAATGCTAATTGGAGAAAAAGCATTAAAAGAAATAAAAGAAATGAAACTTACTATACCTGGATTAAAAGCAGTAATAATTGCTTTATCAGCAGTTGTAAACGAAGTAGAATACGAGGAAATGGAGAAACGATTTCAATAATACTTCGACATACGATCCAGGATATGACTTATTTGAAGATTGGGATTTAGTGGCCTCAAGTTTGAAAACACAATATGGTTATAGTGTTAGAAAAGAAATCGATAATTTAGACTGGGGAGAATTAATAAGTGATATTTCAGGGCTAAAAGGAGATACACCACTTGGAAACATTATAAGAATTAGAAAAGAAAAAGATCCTGAAGTATTAAAAAAGTTTACTCCTGAAGAAATTAAAATACGAAATGAATGGTTAAATAAATCAGCATCTCAAATAAGTGAAGAAAATTATAAACAAGCTATGGAAAGCATAAAAAATATGTTTAAAACTATGGCACAAAGTGAGGTGAGATAATGAGTACAAATGTAGGAGAAATTGATCTTAGTTTAATATTAAATAGTGGTAAATTTAGTTCACAATTGAAAAATATTGATGCACAAGCAAATACTGCTTCTTCTAAAATCTCATCATCATTGTCTAAAATTGGTAAGGCTGCACTCGCAGCTTTTTCTGTTGCTGCAGTAGTTAAATGGGGAAAAGAATGCTTAAATGTGGCAACCGAAACTTCTAATGCTTGGATAGGGTTAAATTCAATATTAACTGGCCAAGGAAAAAGTTTTGATAAGGCAAAACAATTTATTAATGATTATATATCAGATGGTTTAGTTCCTTTGAATAATGCTGTAACAGCATATAAAAATTTGGCAGCAAGAGGGTATAACGAAGATCAAATCAAAAAAACAATGATAGCATTAAAAAATAGTGCAACATTTGGTAGACAGAGCACATATACCCTTGGCGAAGCAGTACAAACTGCATCTGAAGGTTTAAAAAATGAGAATAGTATATTAGTTGATAATGCAGGTGTTACAAAGAATGTAGCAAAAATGTGGGAAGATTATGCAAAATCAATAGGAAAAACAACAAATAATCTTACACAGCAAGAAAAGATACAAGCAGAAGTAAATGGAATTTTACAAGAAACAAAATTTCAAAGTAATGATGCTGCGATTTATGCAAATACTTATTCAGGAAAAGTAGCACAATTATCACAAGCATTTACAACTATGAAAACAGCAATAGGAAATGTAATACAGCCAATTGCAAAACTATTTATACCAATTGTTACAAGTGCAATAAATGTAGTTACAAAATTATTTACAGCAATTTCAGGTCTACTTGCATTATTTGGATTAAAAGCTGATAGTGTTGAAACAGTATCAAGTGGGATGGGAGATTTAGCAACTTCGGCGAACAATGCTTCTGATGCAGTATCAGGAGTAGGAGATAGTGCAAAAAAAGCAGGAAAAGATGCAAAAAAAGCTTCAAATAATTTGGCAGCATTTGATAATTTAAATGTACTTCCAAAAGATACATCTTCTTCAGGAAGTGGAGGTGCTGGAAGCAGTAATGTAGGTGCAGGATTAAAAGATTCGCTAGATGTATCAAGTAAAATTACTGAAGATACATCTGCATTTGATAGTTTAATTGGTAGAGTAAAAGAATTAGCAAGCATATTCAAAGAAGGATTTGATATTAGTTTTGGAAATACAAACTTTGATGGCATAATAAGTCATTTAAATGGAATAAAAAACACACTTATTGATATTTGGACAGATCCTGATGTGTTAAATTCAGCAAAACAATGGGCTGATACTATGTTATATTCATTAGGACAAACAGTTGGTGCTGTTGCAAGAATTGGTACAAATATCATTGAAGGTTTTGTTGGAAGTATAGACAAATATTTGTCACAAAATGTAGACAGAATTAAAGGGTTTATTTGTAAAATGTTTGATATTTCAAGTGCTGATATGGCTTTGACAGGTAACCTTTGGCAAGCACTAGGAGAAATTTCTGATGTATTTAAAAGTGATGTGGCAAAACAAATAGGTGCTGATATTATTGCAATGTTTGCAAATCCCTTAATGAGTGCATTAGAATTATGTAGTAAATTTGCACTTGATGTAAAAAGTGTATTGTTTCAGCCAATTATAGATAATGCAGAAAAAATAAAAACCACTATTGAAAATGTAATGAAACCAATACAAACATTTACAGGAACTTTAGCAGAAGCAATGACTTATGTAGGTGATAAATGGAACGAAGTTTATGATCAACATATACATCCTTTTATGGAAAGCCTAAAAACAGGATTAAGTGATACTTTTGGAAAGTTTTTAGATGTATATAACACTTATGTTGTTCCTTTTCTACAAAATATGGCAAATAAGTTTAACGAATTATGGAATACACATTTAAAACCATTTGTAGATAAAGTTGGAGAACTTATTGGAAGTATAGCAGATGCATTGACAGCTTTATGGGAAAATATTTTAAAACCAGTTGTAGATTGGATTATTCAAAATATTATACCAGTTTTAGTTCCAATATTTGAAAGTTTATGGAATACGATATGCAATGTTTTTGGAGCAATAGCTGACACAATAGGAGGAATAATTGATACTTTTAGAGGATTAATAGATTTTATTGTAGGAATTTTTACAGGAGATTGGAATAAAGCTTGGGAAGGTATAAAGACTTTCTTTGGTGGAATTTGGGATGCAATAAAAGGTATTGTATCAGTTGTATGGAATGCAATTAAAGGAATAATTGAAACAGTTATAAACATCATAAAAGGAATTATAACAACAGTATTTAATGCAATAAAGACTGTTATAACTAATATATGGAATGGAATTAAGACAACAATTTCTAATGCGATAAATGCAATTAAGAACACAATAACAAATATATTTAATGCAATAAAGCAGTTTTTTACAGATGTATGGAATAGCATTTCAAATACTATTAAAAATTTAATAAATGGTATTAAAAATACAATTTCAAGTGTGCTAAATACTATAAAATCAATATGGTCAAATATATGGAATGGCATTAAATCAACAGTAACAAATATATGGAACAATATTTCAAGTACAATTTCAAATGTTATAAACAATATAAAGAATACAATTTCAAATGTTATAAATAGCATAAAATCCGTATGGGATAATGTTTGGAATGGAATGAAAAATACAATTACAAATGTCTTTAACGGAATATGGAATACCATAAAAGGAGTCATTAATTCGATTTTAGGTGGCGTTGAAAAAATGGCAAATGGAGTTATAAATGGAATTAATGGAATGATTAGAGCATTGAACAATTTGAGTTTTGATGTACCTGACTGGGTTCCTGGATTAGGTGGCAAAAAATTTGGATTTAACATAGGAACAATAGGCAATGTCTCATTACCAAGACTTGCTGAAGGTGGATATGTAAAAGCCAATACACCACAATTAGCAATGATAGGAGATAACAAAAATCAAGGAGAAATTGTTGCTCCTGAAGATAAGATAATCGAAAATGTAATAGAGGCATTAAAATTATTCTTTAAAGAGCAGGCCAATAGCAGTAGAAGCAATAATAATAAAGAAAATACTATTGTTATAAACTTTGAAGGAAGTTTAGCACAACTTGTTAGAATACTAAAACCAGAACTTGACAATGAGAGTTTAAGAAGAGGAACAAAATTAGTTATAGGAGGTACTTCATAATGGCAATTACATATGATTTTATAATAATTGATGGACAACAATATAATATTGATGTTTATATAGGAATCAAAGAAACAGCAGATTTTTTAGATAAATATGCAAATAGAACAGACGATGGAGACCTCCAAAGAGAATTGATTGGTGTTTATTTTAATTATTCTGATATTAAGTTCGAGCCACAAACAGACAATAATTATGATGAATTTGAAAGGCTATGGAATAAGCTAACAGAAGCAGAGGAATTTCATACAGTTAAGATTGCTAATCTTGAATTTAAGGCATACTTCAATAATGTTTCAAGAGTAATTTACGATTTTAGAAATAATAAAGCATATAAAAAAGATATGACTGTAAACTTCACAGCTAAAAAGCCAGCAAGGAGTTGATAGAATATGAAAACAAAAGCAAGTATAACATTTGGATTAGTTGATGTTACAGCAAAAGAAGATAGTACCATAACAGTTAATGATAAGCAAAATTTTGTAGATATTATGGATTTAAAAAAAGATAATATTGAAGAAATTAAATATGGTACTTGTGAGAAAAATCAATTTGCATTAAATGGAACATTTCAGCTAATGCCAGATTATGAACAATTAGAAAATATGTGCTGGTGGTCAAATAAAATGAGTAATGAAAAAGGCGAATTTGATACGCCTCTAGTTATGGAAATAAATTTTACAGAAGCACATAGCAGTTTAGGTATTACTTTAATATTTAGTTCTGCGAATGATTATTGTAGCAAGCTAAATTTAAAATATTATGATATAAATAATAATTTGTTAAGTGATTCTGATTATTATCCTACAAATTACTATACTATATGCAATAATATTTGTGAGAACTACCATAAAATTGTTATTACATTTTATAGTACCAATAACCCATATAGATATTTAAAATTATATAAAATCTTGTATGGTGCTGAAAAGGTCTTTGAAGGTGATAGTTTAATGAGTGCAAAGCTATTAGAGGAAACAAGTCTAATCAGTGATGAGCTTACTATAAATACTTTAGACTTTACTTTATTTTCTGAAAATGATGAGTTTAACATTGTAAATCCACAAGGATTTTATAGGTTGCTTCAGCAAAGGCAAAGATTAAATGTAAAGGAAACATTATTAAAAGAAAATAAAGAAAAAGATATGGGAGTGTATTATCTGAACTCTTGGAAAAATAAAGAAGATAAAATAATGGAAATGAGTGCAACTGATATTATTGGGGTATTAGACAAAACAAGCTTCAATGGAGGTATGTATAAAAAAATCAAGTTCAAAGATCTGATCAAAGAAATCTTGGAATCAGCTAGATTATATAATGATGAATATAGTATAGAAGATAGTTTAAAAAATATTGAACTTACAGGATACATTCCTATTTGCAGTCATAGAGAAGCATTACAACAAGCTGTATTTGCTGTTGGTGCGATTGTTAATTCTACACGAGGATCAGTCATAAAAATGTATCCACTTAATACAGAAGCAGAAATTGTAAATACAATGGATAAAACTAATGTATGGCAAAATACAAAAAAATTCACACAAATGGATATAGTAACTGGAGTAGAAGTAACAGCACATGAATATGTTGCTGATACAGAAGAAACTAAATTATATGAAGCAAATTTAAAAGCAGGAAATTCAAAAGTTGTATTTAATGAACCAGTAGCAAGTATGACCTGCGAAGGTGGAACAGTTATTGAAAGTAATTGTAATTATGCTATTATTTATTGCTCTAAAGATAGCAATGTTGTTATTAGTGGATATAAATATAAAGATAATATGCAGACTTATTTAGTGGAAATTAAAAATTTAGATCCAACATTAAAACAAAACACTTTAAAGGTAGAATCAGGATATTTAATAGATAGAAATAATGCTGAAGAAGTAGGGGCAAGAATATTAGCATATTATGAAAAAACTTATAAAACAGAATATACTAATGTATTGAAAAATGAGGAACTTTCTAACTGTGTGGATGTTGAAGGATATGCTGGACAAAAACTAAAAGGAGTTATAACAAAACAAGATATTGATTTGACTGGTGGATTTATATCAGATACAGAAATAATTGCTAAAATAAAGGAGGACGAAGATGGATAATTTAATATTTGATAGATTATCAAGTGATGTTGATAATGCACTGAATAATCCAAACAGCACTCAAGATTTAAAAGGTGCTTATAATTATTCTGACCTAAATAGGGTTGAATCTTGGTGTGAATATTTGCAACATTTTTTAGAAATATGGGGATTTAAAAAAGAATTAATCGTAAAAAAAGACTGGAATATTAGAGATTATCCAACAAGAACAGAAGTAGACAGAATAAGAAATAACATTAACACACTAAAAAGTTTTTGCCAAGCAATTCAAACAGAAAATATATTATATAACAACACATTAAATTATGAACAAGCAAATGCATTAGAAAAAATAATGTATGATATAGTTCAGCATATTGAAACCAATAGTAGAACTGATGATTTTGACTATTATGTGGCCATATTTTCAATGTGTGAAAAATTTTACGATATGAATATAAACGAGGATGTATTATATAAATACAGAGAAACCAAACAAAATAATGAAATAGGAATCACAGTAACAAAAAATAGTTTCTGTGATTTTAATTTAGATGTACATAAGTGGGAAAAAGATTCAAAGACATCTATGTTTTTAGCTGCAGCATTAAGAGCAATTGTAAAGGTAGAAACTACTTTAAATCAAGAGTCTTATGATGTAAATAGAAATATAGAAAATAGTTATAATTATGGATTATATATAACTACAAATAAATTTATAGATATGGAGGTAATTTAATATGAGTACAGGTGTATGTTACATAACAACACAGGGAGCAATTTTATCAGCAAAAACCTTGCAAGGCAAAAAATTAGAAATAACAAAATTTACTGCAGGAGATGGATATTTAACAGATGATAGCGTTGATGCAATAAAAGCTCTAACAAATTTAGTTAGTTCAAAAATATCATTTCCTGTAACAAATATTGTTAGAGATACAAATACAAGAGTAAAAGTGCAAGGTACTTTTAGAAATATTGATATTGCAGAAGCATTTTATTTTAGAGAATTAGGGTTATGGGCAATAGATCCTGATACAGTTTCTTTTGCATTAACTACAGATACAGAAATAAACAGTACAAAAACATATTATACTTATAATTCTTCTACAGGAGAATATACAGCAGTTTCAAGTCCAGCTTTAGCAGATATTGGAACATATTATGAAAGATCATATACAGAAGTGCTATTTTCATATATTAACTATGGAGATGTAGCAGAGTATATAAATAATTCAATTTCAGAGGTTCAGGAAAGGTTTTATACACAAAACATTGTTGTTGATAATGCAAGCAATGTTACAATTACAATAGATCCTTATGCTTCTTATGCTACAATAAGAGATTTACAACAAGCAGTTGATGATTTAGAGGAAGAAATAGACACTAAAATATCATCAGTTTATAAATATAAAGGTAGTGTAAATGCTTATAGTAATCTACCCACAACAGGACAAAAAGTAGGAGATGTATATAATATTGAAACAGCAGACTCAACACACGGAATTAAAGCTGGAGATAATGTTGCTTGGAATGGTACAAGCTGGGATTCGCTTGCAGGAACAATTGATCTATCTGCATACATTACATCAGAAACTGCAGCAAATACTTATGTTTCAAAATCAAGTTTAGCACCAAACGCAATGAATTTAACGCCTAATATGTTTATCCAAGATGGTGATTTATATAAATGCACTGTTACAAATACACAAGTAACAGCTTCAAGTTCCGTTTGGGTAGATATTTCAAAAGATACAATGTCTATTGCAGAAGAGGCAGGTGTAAAAAGTTATGTTACAATAAATGCAGGAAGTTTTGAAATTTATGCCGATGCAGTTCCAAGTGCTAATATTACAGGAAGTTATATCATATTAGGAGGTGCATAATATGGGCTATGGGAGAACAAATTTAGCATTAGGGCCAATAAATGTACTAGCAAATAGAGTTAGACCTATTATAATGGGTGTAAAAAGACAAATTTCATCTTCAGCTACAGCTTGGGAAAGAACAGATGGATCTATTGGGATGGTGGCCAATGCTACTCACGATGGAACAGCAGTACAAAACGACTTTGATACAGCACCAATTTATGCAGATATCTTAACAATGGATATATCAGCAAATGGCAATATTAATAGAAAATACGGAGATGCAGATTTTTCTTTCACGAATCCAGTAGGTTATATTGTAACTTATTTCCCAGAATTTTGGTACAAAAGATGGCAAGCAGATGGTTGGGAATACATACAAATAAGCAATGTAGAACAAGAAGGTTTTGAATATTCAGAGCCTTTTTATATAGGAAGATATACTACAGGTGGTAATAGTTCGGCTGTTACTTGTAAGAGTGGCGTTTCAAGTTTTGTAAATATTTCTATTACTAATTTGAGAACATATAGTAAAAATGTTGGAGCAGGTTGGGGACTAATGGACATATGGAGATGGTCAATGCTTCAGCTTCTTTATTTAGTTGAGTATGCAGATTATAATAGTCAAGCAAAATTAGGATATGGAAATTGTAGTACATCAGCAGCTATAAATACAGGAAGTTGTGATGCTTTAGGTATGAAGTCAGGATGTATAAAAAACGATAAAAAATCAGGTGTTATTTATAGAGGAGTAGAAAATATATTTAGTAATATATACCAATGGCTTGATGGAATTAATATAGGTACAGGTCCAAAATCTTGGGTGTGTAAAGATAGAAGTCAATATGCATCAGATAAAACTGCAAGTCCATATGTTCAAGTAAGTTATACAGAGGCATCAGGAAGTAGAATATCAAAAATGGGATACGATCCTAATAACCCAGCAGTACAAAGAGCGATTGAATGTAGCGGCTCTGATACGACCCACTGCCCAGACTACTTCAGCTCGAGTTCTGGTTGCGCTGTGTTTGTTGGTGGTGATTGGAATGATGGTTTGAATTGTGGCTTGTGGTGCGCTAGTTGCAACAGTGCTTCGGGCACTCACACGAGCATCGGCGGTCGCCTTCTTTTCATACCAGTATAACGGGGGTTTGGGGGTGGTCAACCCCCATAAAGATTAACTGAAATACAATGGAGTTATATTTTCTTTAGATTTCTTTTATAATCATCATAGGGGATTTGATGTGCGACAGCCCATTTGTGTTGTTTACTACTTCAACTCGAGTTCTGGTTACGCTGTGTATGTTGGTGGTAATTGGAATGATGGTTTGAATTGTGGCTTGTGGTACGCTAATTACAACAGTGCTTCGAACACTAACACGAACATCGGCGGTCGCCTTCACTTATATCAAAATATAAAGAACTTGCACATCATTTTCCTTGCCACTCGGCAAAAATTAATCGCTCTGGATTAGCTTAGTAGTCCCATTATGGATCGAAAAGTTGGTAGATGATATAAAAGAAAAGAGAACCAGGTATGAAAAGAAAAGGAAATATTTACGAAAAAATATGTACTTTTGAAAACTGCAAACTAGCAATAATTAAGGCATCAAAAAATAAAAAGTATAGAAATGATGTAAATTGTATTTTGAATAATATAGACAATTATGCAATGAACTTAAGTAAAATACTAAAAAACAAGACATATGAACCAAGTCCGTATATTGAAAAGAAAATATATGATGGAGCAAACAAAAAAGAAAGAGTAATATATAAACCTAAATTCTATCCTGACCAATGTGTACATTGGTCTTTGATGTTGCAAATAGAGGATATCCTAAAAAAAGGAATGTATGACTGGAGTTGTGCGGCAATCGAGGGAAGAGGTGTACATTATGGAGCAAGGCATATTAGGAAAATACTTGTTAGGGATAGAAAAAATACAAAATATTGCTTGAAATTAGATATCAAGAAATATTATCCCTCTATAAACAAAGAACTACTAAAAAAGAAATTTAGAAGAATAATAAAAGACTATGATGTTTTAAATTTAATAGATTCAATTATAGATAGTTCTGCAGATGGACTACCAATAGGAAATTTTACTTCACAATGGTTTGCAAATTTTAATCTTCAAGATTTGGATCACTATATAAAAGAACAATTAAAAGTAAAATATTATATTCGCTATATGGATGATATGGTTTTATTCCATAGGAACAAAAAAGAACTTCACAAAATAAGAATAGCTGTAGATGAATTTTTACACAAAGAAGGTTTAAGAATAAAAGAAAATTGGACATTATTCAAAGTAGATAGTAGGCCAATAGATTTTATGGGCTTTCGTTTTTACAGAGGATATACAACTTTAAGGCGAGGCATATTCCTACGAATGAAACGCAGAATCAAAAGAATATATAAAAAAGGGAAAATAACACAAAATGATGCAGGTGCAGTAATGAGCTATCATGGATGGATAACTAACTCTAATTCATATAAAATACATCAAAAATATGTAAGACCATACATAAATATGAAAGAATGTAAGCAAGTATTGAAAAATCAAAAGAAGATTCTAAAAAAAGACTTTTAATAGTCTTTTTTTTATTGAATCAGAAAGGATGGGTACAATGGAACAAAATTTTGAAACAGAAGTATTAACAAGATTGACTAAAATTGAAACAAAACTTGATGATTATAAATCAGTAAAAGATAAATCTGATACAGCTTATACAATAGCAATCGAAAATCAAAAAGAAATAGAAGAAATTAATGAAAGAATAAAATGGATCACAAGGACTGTAGTAGCTGCAGTTATAACTGGAGTAATTGGAATAGGAATTGCACTATTAAAAAGTGGAATTGGAATCCATTAGAAAGGAGGATTTGCTATGAGAAAAGCTTGGGATGATGTAAAATCGTTTGTAACAGTAGTAATGACAATAGGATTAGTGTTGTTGCTATTTATACCAAACTTAAATCCACCTACAGAAATAATTGCATTATACTGTACAAGTTATGGATCGATAATGACATATTTCTTTACTAAAAAAGATGGTGGAAATACTGAAAATGCTGATAAAAGTGAGTAAACAAACTATACTAACTTAAAATAAAAATGGCTTAAAACGCAACATTGCAAGCCATTTTTTTAATACCAAGATAAATTTCTGGTATTTATATAAAACAGGAAGAAAATTTAAAAATCTTCCTGTTTTTCATTTTATAAAAGAAAGGAGCGATTTTTTATGGAAGAAGAAATCGAATTGACTGAAGAAATGAAACAAGAATTAACAAATGGAAAGGAAGAAGGTGAAGAATAATGGGAACAATGTCAAGTTTAGCACAAGGTGCTTATATTGCTCATTCTAACAATTATCAAAAAGGAAGAAATGGGCATAAAATTTGTAAATTTACTCCTCATATTATGGCAGGAATTTTAACAGGAAAACAATGTGCAGTTAATATTTTTCAAAAACCTAATAGGATCGCATCAGCAAACTATTGTATAGGAAATGATGGAGATTTAGTATGCAATGTTTACGAAGAAGATAGAGCATACACATCAAGTTCAAGATCAAATGATAATCAAGCAATTACAGTTGAAGTTTCTAATTGTGAAATTGGTGGAGAATGGAAAATTTCTGATGCTGCGTGGAATACTTTAGTTAAATTAGCAGTTGATGTATGTAGAAGATATAATTTTAGGTTAGTTTATGATGGAACACCTAATGGAAGTCTAACAAGACATAATATGTTCGCCAATACATCTTGTCCTGGTAAATATCTACAAAGTAGATTCCAAGAACTCGCAGATACAGTAAATGCTCAATTAGATGGTGGAAATATACCAGTTTCAAATCCAAATACAAGCAAAAAATCAAATGAAGAAATTGCAAACGAAGTTATTGCTGGTAAATGGGGAAATGGATCTAACAGATTTAATAGATTAGCACAAGCAGGTTATGATGGAAATGCTATTCAAAATATTGTAAATCAAAAATTAGATGGATCAGTTTCAGCACCTAAACCAAGCAAAAAGTCTAATGAAACTATTGCACAAAAAGTAATAAATGGTGCTTGGGGTAATGGAGAAGATCGCAAAAATAAATTAAGTGCAGCAGGATACGATTACAATGTAATTCAATCAATAGTTAATCAAAAATTAGGGACAAAACCTGTTTCAAATAAAGAATCAAACGAAACAATAGCGAATGAAGTTATCCAAGGCAAATGGGGCAATGGACAAGACAGAAAAAACAAACTTATTGCAGCAGGGTATGACTATAATGCTATACAAGCAATTGTAAATAGAAAATTGAAATAATATAAAAGGGAGATTGTTTCTCCCTTATTGTATATTTTTTAATTTTTGTTGTATATTATTAATAGAACTATAAAGTTCTGAAACAGAAGTATTTAATAAGTCTATATTCTTGATTTCATTAACACAGCTTTCAACAATATTTTTCTTATTAATCTTCTGTTTCTTTTTACTTTTGTATTCAATTAAAAAATTGCTCATTTTTTTGACTTTTCCTTTCTTACAATAATATCACCAGGTTCACATCCTAAAATCATACACATTTTATCTAATGTATCAAATTTTATTCCAGTAGTAGTATTATCCATTAAATGAGACAGTGCTTGATAACCTCCTTCCATATTTTTTATAAACCAATATTTTGTTTTCTTTTGTTCTTTTAGTATTTCATTTACTCTAACATATATCATCTCATCACCTCCCTTCATTATAGATATTGTAAAACAAACTATAATTTATTTTAACTGCAACATATTTGACTTAAAGCAGTTATACCTAATTTACAAAATAGGTGTGAAATGATATAATAATGCTGAATCAAAAAACAAAAGAGGTATTGTTATATGGAGAAAAATATTATTGAATCGTTGGATAATATAAATAAACTTATAGAAGAAAGAAAATATCAAGAGGCAAAAAACTATATAAAAAAGACAAAAGCAGAGATGTCAAATAAAAACAATCCATCCAGTTATATAGATGATCTAGTTGATAATTTAAAGTAAAAGAATGTTAAGAAAAGTAGAAAAAAGTTGAACCTTAAAACTTATATGGGACAAGGAATGTATGTATTGATACCTAACACACATTATAGTTAATTTTATTTACATAATATGGTATAATTAGATAAGAGATATCTCCAAATTAAATTATAAGGAGGTTCAATATGGAATTAAATATATTTGACAAAATATTGTCACAGATATTCAAAAGATATACATATAAAATATATAGATGTGGTGTCCGAGATGGGTTTAATTGGAATGAATAATTTGTTACTAATTTGTTACTAATAGGTTGTAATTAGTAGGAATTAGATGTAATGAAAAACAAGTCGCAAACCATTGAAAAATCAATAAAAATTTGATTTTGGGCGACTTGTTTAATTTTATGCTAAAAATACTAAAAGTCGAATTATGTCGTACGATTTTTCTTGCATTTTGTAATTTAGGCGAGTATAATGGAAACATAACATGAGTTACATAATCATGCTAAATAATTTAAGGAAGGAGGATAAACTTTATGAATAAGAAAAGGATAATTGCAATTTTTACAATTATTGCATTAATTATTTTATCTTTTTTAACAGGTAGTACATTTGCTAAATATTTAACCGAATATAAAACAACAGCTTCATTACAAATAGCAAGATGGTCAGTATCGGAAGAATTTTTAGTAAATGGAGTGAGTAACGAATCTCAAAAAATAAATCTTGCAACAACTTATAATCCTGAAACTTTAGTAAATGGCAAAATTGCACCAGGTACATCTGGAACTTTTGGAGTACAAATAGATGCAACTGGAACAGAAACTGGAATTAATTATGAAATTAAATTTGATAGAATTTTAGGAGCAATAATTAATAATTTAGTATTTACTTATAACAATAATACTTATTCCAATTTATCAGAATTATCAAATATTATAAGTGGTAATATTGCAGCAAATGCAGAAAACAAAATTGTAGATTTAGAAATCGGATGGTGTTGGCCATATGAAACAGTAGAAAATGGAAATTCTCATGATGGAGATATCCAAGATACTTTAGATGGTTCAACTATTTATAATTCTAAATACAGCTTTGATGTTACAATAACATGCACTCAAGATATTCCAAAAGTTTAAAAACTTTAGAAAAGTCAAGTTTATTTTGAAATTCTAATTTGTTCTTAATTTTATAAAAAATCATTATTTAGGTAAGAACTAATTATATGAATTTTAATTAGTTCTTACAATTAAATTTTTATTCATAAAGTTCATATCACGATGAAAAGTTTTATCAAATTTATTATTTATTCACTAATTCTATCAATTATAATCAGTTTTATATTTTTGAAATTTATAAATAAATCAGAAATTAGTCAGTTATTTGGATATAGTTGTTTAAAGGTTATAACAGGTAGTATGGAACCTGAGATAAAAACTGGTGAAAATGTGCTAATAAAAAAATGTAAAGATTATAAAGTAGGAGATATTATAACTTATATTACAAAGGATTTAGAAATAATAACTCATAGAATTGTTGCAAAGGAGGAAGGAGTTTATTATACAAAAGGAGATGCTAATAATGTAGAGGATTCAGAGCCAATATCAAACAATCAGATTTATGGTAAAGTTATTTTTCATTTTAATTCATTTTTGCCTAATTCATTTTTTTCTTTGGCAAAATATATTAATTCTAATAAAACTTCAATAAATGCTAAAATTGCAAAGCCAATTTTTATAGTAAATGGTGATAAGGAAATTCTAATTGAAAAGTATGGGAGTGTAAATGATTATAATTTCTCAGTTAAAAATTACGATGCTAACAACCATACAAGTGAAGTCAGCCTAAATTACAAAATAGAAATTATTGCTACTGAAAATATAAAATATCAACTATTTTGTAATGATAATTTAGTAGATGTAAATAGTATCTTTACTTTACCTCATAGTAATCCTAAAGAAGATAATTATACATTAAAAATAGAGGCTCCAGAAGATTATAAAGGGAGTGTAAAAATAAATGTATATGCCTATCAAATGAAGGAGGGAAAAAGTTGATATTATTTAATAATAAAGAGGCTGATTTAGAGCATAAAAAAACTTATAGAGAAAATATCAAGTTTAAATTTGAGGGATCTGCACTATTGTTAAAACGTAATAAAAACGGAAGAATAAAAAAAGTATTACAGATTCGTTCTGGATATAAATTAAAAAATAATGGTATTTACGAATTAATACTTAATGATGATTATTTAATTCATTTTTGTTTAAAGAAGAGATTATTTATAATCTTACTTCTAATAGGAATTATTCTATTTGGCTCATTTTATTTTGGTTTTAAATCTCAAAACTTTTCTTATACCCCCAATGATAATATCTACATATTTACTACTAATGATGTAGAATTCAGAAATATAGATTTAATGGAAAACTACAGAAAATCTACAGTTTTAAATGATAAAATTGCACCAGGTAGTGTAGGTAACTTTACTATAATGATTGATAATAATACACGTGATGATTACAAATATTCATTTATATTTAAGGAAAAAAATTTAAAACCTGAAGGATTATATTTTAAATTCAAAGGAATTAAATATTATGAGATTAAAGATTTAATATCTCAACTTAATGGCTCATTAAGACCTCATGAAACAAATATTTTAGAAATTGAATGGTGTTGGGATTATCAAGGAGATGATATTAAAGATACATTAGAAGGTATTTTAGCATTAGATTATTCTTTTGAAATATCATTAGTATCTACAAAATTATAAAGGAGAGGGGAAAAAGTGTATAAAAAATATGTAATTGTATTAATATTAAATATATTAATTCTGATTAATAATAATCAAACATTTGCTAAATATGTATTTAATGATACATTAAATGTTGCAACACTTAATACAGGAGGTAATTATTATCTAATTAAATATACCGAAAAAGGTAATTCTAATGAAAAAATAGAGAAAGTATATAAAGGAGATAATCATGACTCAGATGGAACAATATTAAAAAAGTGGATAATCGATAAAAGAACTACTTTAGAAACAATTAAGATTGAAGATAATAGTGGAGATATAAGAGATTGCTCATATCTTTTTGGAGGAAGTAATGAAATTTTAGTATGTGTATTTCTTAAAAAGATTGATTTAAGTGGATTTAATACAGAAAATGTTACTGATATGAAATTCATGTTTTATGATTGTGTTAGTTTGGTTGATTTAAATGTTTCAAACTTAAATACTAGTAAAGTTACAGATATGTCTTATATGTTTAAGAACTGTCAATCATTACCAACAATTGATTTAAGGAGTTTTGATACACATAATGTTACTAATATGGATGCTATGTTTGGAAATTGCAGAATAGCAAAAGAGATAAAAGCTTCTTCAATGTGGACAAATGAAAAAGCTACTACAAAGAATATGTTTGCTAATTGTGGTGTATCTTCTATAAGTTTTTATTAAATGCATTTATATAAAAACAAAGGGCGCATGGTATAACCTAACTACCATTGCGCCTTTTGCAATCTTATTTACAAATAAGATCGTAAATAAAGGATATTACTACAATAATTAAGCTTAGAAAAAAGCTAAGACAATTTTAGATAATTTGCAAATTTAGAGAAATATAGTTTCAAAAATTTACATAATTACATAATATATTATATATTCAAAATGGTTAGGGGGATAATATTTTGGAACTAAAAGGGAAGAAGATTGGTTTTTGTTTAACAGGTTCTTTTTATACATTTAAAAATATCTTTGATGAAATGAAAAAAATCATAAAAAAAGGTGGAGAAGTTATCCCTATTATGTCTTATTATGCTTATAACACTGATAGTAAATTTGGAAAAGCTAAAGATTTTGTTAGTGAAATAGAGAATATAACAGGGAAAAAGGTTATACATAGTATGCAAGAAGCGGAATATATTTCCAATTATTATGAATTAGATATAATGATTATTGCTCCATGCTCACGGAAATACAGTAGCAAAACTTGCAAATTCTATAACAGATACACCAGTATTAGTTGGAGCAAGAACTCATTTAAAAGATAGTAAGCCATTAGTTTTAGGACTTTGCTGTAAAGATGGATTAAGTCTTAACGCTGAAAATATAGGAAAATTACTTAATAGAAAGGATTTATTTTTTGTTCCTTTCAGGCAAGATAATCCAATAACTAAGCCATATTCAATATGTTTTGATTACAAATACATAATAAAAACTTTAGAAAATGCACTAGATAAGGAACAAATACAGCCATTATTAAATTAAAAGTTACAATTCACAGCCAATTTCGAATAAAAGGTATAAATTAAGTTTAAAACTAAAATTTATACCCTTTACAAATTATATTTTAATATCTGAGTTTTATAATATTATACAGATTAATCCACCACTTCCTTCATTTACAATGCGTTCTAGAGTTTCTTGTAATTTTCCTTGAGCATCTTCTGGCATACGAGATAATTTATTTTGTAAACCTTCATTTACAAGTTCATGTAAATTTTTTCCAAAAATATTAGATTCCCAAATTTTTTGAGGATCACTTTCAAATTCTGAAAGTAGGTAATTAACTAATTCTTCAGATTGTTTTTCTGAACCTACAATAGGAGAAACCTCAGTTTCTATATTAGCTTTTACGATATGAAGACTTGGAGCAGTAGCTTTTAATTTTACACCAAATTTAGAACCTTGTTTTACCATTTC
The DNA here is from genome assembly GCA_948469815.1 of uncultured Clostridiaceae bacterium. Classification (GTDB taxonomy): domain Bacteria; phylum Bacillota; class Clostridia; order TANB77; family CAG-508; genus CAKPSH01. The sequence continues at coordinate 53,809 of CAOKMR010000002.1, forward strand.
TGGTTCATCTAAAATTAAATCTTCCATTCCAGGTGTTACAATACCGTATCCTGTAGCTTTTGCAGATTCTAATGCATAAGATATTTTATCATATTCTTTCTTAGTTTGAGCAAAAGAAGTAAGTACAGAGAATAAATCACCTTCATCAGATATTGATACCCCTGTCATATCACTTAAAATTTGATAGAATAAATTATCTTTTAACTCAATAGAAATATTTATATTACCATTACCAAGATTAATCTCTTGTAATACACTATTATTTATTATATCAGTAGAACTTATATTATCAACACAAGGTTTTACTTCTTTAAGTACTCGGATATTACTAAAAGAGTTTTTGATATCAGAGTAAAGTGATTGTTTTAGCCAATGTGAATCATCAAGAGTATTAACCCATTTTGGAAGACTTAAATTAATTTGTTCAATAGGGAATTCATAAAGAATTTTACTAAACATATTATTAATATCTTCAATATTTAATTCTGAGCAATTTAGAGGTAATACAGAAACACCATATTTTTCCTCAAGTTTTTCAGAAAGTTGAGTTGTATATTCAGAAGAAGGTTCAGAACTATTTAGAACTATTACAAAAGGTTTATTTAATGCTTTTAATTCATTTACTACACGTTCCTCAGCCTCTATGTAATCTTCTCTTGGAATATCAGAAAAGCTTCCATCAGTAGTAATTAAAATTCCAATAGTAGAATGTTCATCAATTACTTTTTTAGTACCTATCTCTGCTGCTCTTTCAAAAGGGATTTCTTCATCAGACCAAGGAGTTTTTACCATTCTAGGAACATCATCTTCTAAATATCCAATAGCATTATTTACAAGATAACCAACACAATCAACAAGTCTAGCTTTAAATTTCAAATTATCACCAAGATTAATTTGAACAGCTTCATTAGGAACGAACTTTGGCTCTGTAGTCATAATAGTTCTACCACCAGCACTTTGAGGTAATTCATCTTTAGCCCTTTCTTTTTTATATTCATTTTCAATATTTGGAATAACTAATAAATCCATAAAACGCTTAATAAAAGTTGATTTACCAGTTCTAACGGGACCTACAACACCTACATAAATATCTCCATCAGTTCTAGATTGTATATCCTGATATAAATTTGAATTTTCCATATTAACCTCCATAAACTATATACAAAATGTTTGTACTATAAACTTCATTTGTTAATGTATATTAGGCAAAAATGAAAAATATTACAAAAGAATTAAAATAAAGATAATTTCCATAAACTAACATTGCTTACATCTATCATATTATTATATAATATTGGTAAGTAGGTGTTGTATATATGAGATTTGTTAAATGTTATGGAAAAAAACTTATAATGAAAGAACTTAAAAGAAGTTATAAATTTTTTATAGATGAAACAAATACTAATAAAAACAGCAAAGGATATGGATTAACAAGAGATAAAACAATACTTGCAAATCATATAGCAAGTATTGCATCAGTTGGATATGGATTAGCAGCATTAATTGTTGGAGTAGAACATAATTGGATAAAATATGAAAAAGCATATGATAGAGCAAATAGAACATTAGATACATTTATTAAAAATGTAGAAGGAAAAAATGGTTTCTATTATCATTTTGTAAATATTGAAACAGGTAAAAGAGAATGGAATTGTGAAATTTCTATAATAGATACAGCAATCTTTATATGTGGAGCACTAACCGCAGGCGAATACTTTGGAAAAGAAGTAAAGGAAAAAGCAGAAATTTTATATAAAAGAATAAATTGGGAATGGTATAGAAATAAGGAAACAAATTATTTTTATATGGGATATACTCCAGAAAAAGGTTTTTGGGGACATTGGGATATGTATGCAGAACAATTAATGTTATATGTTTTAGGAGTAGGTTCAGAGACATACCCAGTTGATAAAAGTATGTATAATGATTTTAAAAGGAAAAAAGGAAACTATAAAAACATAAAAGATATAATATATACATATTGTGGAACATTATTTACATATCAATTTTCACATGCATGGATAGATTTTAGAGATATAATAGATAAAAACTCTATTAATTGGTTTGAAAACTCTATAAAAGCTACAAAAGCTAATAGGCAATATTGTATAGATAATAAAGAAAGATTTAAAACATATGGAGAAAATTCATGGGGATTAACATCATGCCTTGGACCAAAAGGATATTGTATATTTGGTGCTGAGCCATGTAATGCAGATTTAAAATTAGAAAATGATGGAACAGTAACACCATGTGGAGCAATAGGTTCGATAGTATTTACACCGAAAGAAAGTATAAAAGCAATGGAATATTATTATAATACATTTCCTAAACTATGGGGAAAATATGGATTTAAAGATGGATATAACTTACAAAAAGAAAAACCATGGTTTGCAAAAGAATATATAGGAATTGATAAAGGGATAGAATTATTAATGATAGAAAACTACTTAAATGGTACAATATGGAGATACATGATGAAAAATAAATATGTTAAAAAAGGATTAGAACAACTAGAATTTATACAAATTAAACAAAAGGAAGAGATTTTATTATAGAATAGTAAGATTAGAGAGGACCAAAATAGTTCTCTCTTTAAAATTTTACAAATTAATATAAATCTATAAACGATAAAATATGTAATCATAAAATATATTAATACTACATAAACATGTCTTAAGATATAAAATGTGAAAGGATGTAGTTATATATGATTAACAAAAGAATATATAAAAGAAGTTTAATAAGTGAAGCTATTATCAATCATATAAATAACAATATTATGGAATATATTGTTATGATTATAATATTTTTTATTGGTATTATATTAGGAACAATGTATATAAATAAAACAGATTTAAGTCAAAAACAGGAGATATCCAGTTATGTTAATGATTTTATAGGCGATATACAAAATGGTAGCAATGTTGATTATAATAAATTATTAAGAACATCAATATACAATAATTTATTAATTACAGTATTATTATGGATTTCAGGTTTAACAGTAATTGGAATGCCAATAGTATATTTAATAGTATCTATTAAAGGATTTTGCATGGGATATACTGTATCATCAATTATAGCTACTTTAGGGGTTACACAAGGATTAAAGTTTGCACTTTCAACAATGTTATTACAAAATATTATTATAATTCCAAGTGTATTAATATTAGCAGTTAGTGGAATAAAATTATATAAAGCAATAATGAAAGATAGAAGGAAAGAAAATATAAAAATTGAAATCATAAGATATACAGTAATAGCAATATTTATTGGAGTTGTAAATATAATTTCTGCTATAATCGAAACTTATGCATCAACCAATATTTTTAAAATTATATTTACATAATTAAAACATTTGAAATACATTTCTCTATAAACAAACAAAATAATATTTTCAAAAAGAAAAGTGGATTTGAGAATAAAGTATAAAAACTATAGAAGGCTGTTAACAGAATTTGTGTTAACAGCCTTAAGTGTAGCATATATTTATTGATATAAATAACGGACAGAAGCTTAAATTTCCATGGTTTAAAAAGAACAATTATTGACAGATAGCATAAAAAAAGTTATAATTTAACGAAAGTTATAAAAAATACAGATTTAATGTCAGATGTAAGAAGATACAAAAAAGGAGTTTAACAATGATAGCAATAAAAAACCTATCAAATCTTAGACAAACGAATAGTAAAGTGCTTACGCAAGAGTTTTATGCTTTTAGAAAGGGGAAAAAATAAATGAACAAGATAATAGAAATCAAAAATTTAACCAAACAATACAAAGGAGTAAAAGCAATAGATAGTCTATCATTTGAAGTAAATGAGGGAGAGATATTAGGACTATTGCGGACCAAATGGAAGTGGTAAATCAACAACAATAAATTGTATATTATCACTATTAAATTTTAGCGAAGGAAGTATAAAAATATTTGGAAAAGAAATGAGTCCAGATGCTTATGAAATAAAAGCAAAGTTAGGAGTAGTATTCCAAGATGTAGCAGTATTTGAAGAACTTACAGTATATGAAAATATAGATTATTTCTGTGGATTATATATAAAAGATAAGGAAAAAAGAAAACAATATATAGAAGAAGCAATAGAACTGGTAGGACTAGAAGAATTTAAGAAATATCATCCAAAACAATTATCAGGAGGGCTTTTAAGAAGATTAAATATAGCTTGTGGAATAGCACATAAACCAAAATTAATATTTTTAGATGAACCAACAGTTGCAGTTGACCCTCAAAGTAGAAATAATATATTAAACGGAATTCAAAAATTAAGAGATGGTGGAGCAACTATAGTTTATACAACACATTATATGGAAGAAGTTGAAATTATATGTGATAGAATAATAATCTTAGATAAGGGAAAAGTATTATCAACAGGAACAACAGATGAATTAAAAGAACTAGCAAAAATAGAAGAAAAGGTAACAGTAGAAGTTAATGATCTTAACCAAAAATATTTAGAAGCAATAAGAAAATTAGAAAATGTAGATGAAGTAATATATAATGGAAATATATTACTTGTAACATATAAAAAAGGCAAAAACAACTTGGTAGAACTAATTGAATATTTAAAAAAAGAGAATATTAAGTATAATAAAATTTATTCAGAAAGACCAACACTTAATGATGTATTCTTAGAATTAACAGGAAAGGAGCTTAGGGATTAATGTTTATACATAATTTTAAATATGCCTTAAAAACTCTCTTTAGGGATAAAATGCTAATATTTTGGACCTTTGCCTTTCCAATTATATTAGGAACTTTTTTCAATATGGCATTTTCTAATATTGAAAATAGTGAAAAATTAGAAATAATAGATATAGCAATAGTAGATAATGATGAATTTCAAAATAACCAATTATTTAAAGAAACTTTTATTGCATTAAGTGATGAAGAAAATGAAAATAAATTATTTAACATAAAGTATGTTACAGAAGAAGAAGCAAAACAACTTTTGGAAAAAGATGAAATAACAGGATACATGATATTAGAAGAAGATAGTCCTAAAATAGTAGTTACTACAAATGGAATCGATGAAACAATTTTTAAATATGCAGTTGAAGAAATAGTAACAAATGGTAAAATAGTAGAAAATCTAATGAAAAAGGAAATAGAACAAGGACTAGATTCAGGAACCTATAACCTATACAATTTGGACTATGGAAAAATATATAAAAGTGTATTAGAAAAAACACAAAACCAAGAAGTAAAAATAAAAAATATATCAAATAGCAATTTGAGCTATACGATGATAGAATTTTACACACTAATTGCAATGTCTTGCTTATATGGTGGAATACTGGGAATGGTTGCTATTAATAAAAATTTGGCAAATATGAGTAGTAATGGTAAAAGAGTATCAGTAGCACCAACTTCAAAAGGAAATGTAATTTTTAGCAGTATTTTAGCAAGTTATATAACACAATTAATAGGTTTATCCTTATTATTTGTTTATACAATATTAGTATTAAAAGTAGATTATGGAACTAATTTACCGCTAATAATTTTATTAGGAATAGTAGGAAGTTTAGCTGGATTATCAATGGGATTAGCAATTGGGACAATACTTAAAGCAAATGAAAATGTAAAAACAGGAATTGTTATAGCAGTTACAATGCTTGGGTGTTTTCTGTCTGGAATGATGGGAATTACAATGAAATATATTATAGATAAAAATGCACCAATTATAAATAAAATAAATCCTGCTAGTATGATAACAGATGGATTTTATTCACTATATTATTATGATACATTAGATAGATATTACTTTAATATTATAAGTTTACTTATATTTTCTATAATAATGGTAATTATCTCTTATACAAGTTTAAGGAGGCAGAAATTTGAAAGCTTATAGCCATTTTGCGTCGTTACACTTCATTAAAAATCTAATCAACGTACAATAGTACGCCTCATAGATTTTTAATTTGTGTGCCTAGCGATATAACTATAATTTTCCAAATTATTTAAGAAAAAGAAAGGAAAAAGATATGACAGTATTTAAAACATTTTTAAAAGTATTAAATAAAAGTAAAATGCCTATTATTTTGTATACAGTGATTTTAGTTTTCTTTGGTGCGTTTAATATGCAAACCAGTGAAAATAGTACAAACTTTGTAGCAAGTAAACCAGACATTTTAATTATAAATAAAGATAAAGAAGAAGGAGTAACTAAAAACCTAATAAAGTATATAAAAGAGAATAGTAATATAAAAGAGATAGAAAATAATGAACAAGCTATTAATGATGCTTTATTCTATAGAGAGGTAAATTATATTATATACATACCAGAAAACTATAGAGAGGAATTTTTAAAAGGAGAAAATCCTGAAATTGAAATAAAAAGTACAGGAGATTATCAAGCAAGTCTTGCAGAAATGATGTTAGAAAGATATATAAAAATAGCAAATACATATGAACGCAATACAGAAAATGAAGAAGAACTAATAAATAGCATAAATGAAGTATTAGCAAGACAAACGCAAGTACAAATTACATCCAAATTAGATACAGATAATCTATCAAAAGCATCATTTTTTTATAATTTTGCAAATTATAGCATATTAGCAGGTTGTGTTTATGTAATATGCTTAGTACTATCTAGTTTTAAAGAAGAAAAAATAACAAAAAGAACAATTATAAGTAGTATGAACTATAGAAAGCATAATTTGCAATTACTTATATCAAATAGTATATTTGCAATAATATTATGGATATTCTATATAGTATTAAGTTTTATATTAGTTGGAGAGATAATGTTAACTATGCATGGATTAATATATATTTTAAATTCATTTATATTTACAATTTGCGCTGTAACAATAGCATTTTTAATAGGAAACTTAGTAAGAAACAAAAATGCAATAAATGGAATTGTAAATGTTGTAGCATTAGGCTCAAGTTTCTTATGTGGTTCATTTGTACCTTTAGAATGGTTACCAGACACTGTAATAAAAATTGCACACATATTGCCATCATACTATTATATAAGCAATAATGAAATGATATCAAAATTAGAAATAGTAAATTTTGAAACAATAATACCAATATTAATAAACATGATAATTATTTTAATATTTTCAATAGTATTTATAATTACTACTAATATAATTTCTAGATACAAAAGAAAAATGGGATAAATCTAGTACAATTAAAAATTATGAAGAATATATAAAATTAAATAAATATGCACCAAATATAACTATTAGGAATAAACTATTACAAGAATAAATTAGGGAGGATAATTTTATGTATAATTCAAATTATGAAGAATATATGCAAAATGTATTAGGGTATAATATAAGACCTCAAAATACATATCAAATGCCAGAAAATATATATGAAATGCAAAGAGGCAGTAACTATGAAAATATAGATTTAGAAAATTTATATCCAGATATATATAGAATGATACAACCAATGGTACAAAAGGCATGTATGAGAGTAACAGGAGTAATAAATGAAGAAATGTTAAATCGTATGACAGACGAAATATATAACGCAATGACAGAAGAAACAAGAAAAGTAAGAGATGTCAAAAAAAGTAGCAATGATATTAGAACAAGTAATTCACAAAATGTAAAAAAAGTAGAAGATCCTAGACAACACAATTTCTTATTGAGAGATTTAATAAGAATTTTAATTATAAAAGAATTATTAAGAAGAAGAACTATAAGACCACCAATGAGACCTAGCGCAAATTTCCCAATAATTTAATTACAATTTCTCATTTTGAAAAAACGATTTTTATTTTAAGTGTAAAAAATCATTGATAAAACTTATAAATTTAAGTTGCAGTCCTCAAATTAAAAATAATTTGAGGACTGTAGCAATATAGTAATAAATTAAATTTTTCAAGATAAAAGTACTTGTCTTTTTAATATTTTTGCTATATAATATATACATTATAAATATTTAGGTGGAGGAAAACTCAATGTCTTTTATTGATGAAGTAAAAAATAAAGCAAAAAAAGATATAAAAACAATAGTATTACCAGAAGCAAATGATTTAAGAACAATTGAAGCCACGGCAAATGTTTTAAAAGAAGGATTTGCAAATATTGTTTTAATAGGAAATGAAAACGAAATAACAAAACTTGCAGAAGATAATAATTTTGATATATCAAAGGCAAAGATTATTAATCCTAAAAATTCAGAAAAATATAATACATATGTAGAAAAATTTTACGAATTAAGAAAAGAAAAAGGAATGACAAGAGAAAAGGCGAAAGAGCTTTTACTTGATTCTGTTTATTTTGGAATGATGATGGTTAAGATGGAAGAAGCAGACGGACTTGTATCAGGTGCAATTCATTCATCTTCTGATACTTTAAGACCTGCATTACAAATTTTAAAAACAGCACCAGGTACAAGATTAGTTTCTGCCTTTTTTCTTATGATTGTACCTAACTGCGAATATGGAGAAGATGGAACTTTTATATTTGGAGATAGTGGATTAAATGAAAATCCTGATCCAGATAAACTTTCAGAAATAGCAATATCTTCAGCCAAAAGCTTTGAACAATTAACAGGAAAAACTGCAAAAGTAGCAATGCTATCATATTCAACAATGGGAAGTGCTCATTCTGAATTAACAGAAAAGGTTTTAGAAGCAACAAAACTTGTTAAAGAAAAAGCTCCAGATTTATTAGTTGATGGAGAATTACAATTAGATGCTGCTATAATTCCAGAGGTAGCAAAATCTAAAGCACCAGAAAGTAAAGTTGCAGGAAATGCAAATGTATTAATATTCCCAGACTTAAATTCTGGAAATATAGGATATAAATTAGTACAACGATTAGCCAAAGCAGAAGCCTATGGACCACTATGTCAAGGAATTGCTAAGCCGGTTAATGACCTATCTAGAGGGTGTTCAGCAAAAGATATTTTGGGAGTGATTGCGATTACTTGTATACAAGCACAATAACATGGGAAATTTGTGTAGCAAATTTC
>CAOKMR010000003.1 GCA_948469815.1 uncultured Clostridiaceae bacterium
GAAAGTGCTGGTATGCACCACTCACAATTTTCGCAAATTTCTAATCCTTTTGTTAATAGTTGTTCTTCCTTTACTTGCAAATTAATCATCTCCTTGCAAAGCAGTATTTATATCGAATTGTTTACTTAGTTCTGTTTGTTCTAGTGCTGATAATAGGCATTTCTTAAAATATGCTTTTGGTATTTGTATTTGTGATCTAGTATTTGCAATGCTAAAATTCTTTAATGCATAATCAATATTTTCCAGTTTAATTTTTAATATTTTTTTCTTTGTGTTAGGATTTATATAAATTTCTTTCATGATTTCTATAATTTCGTTAGCAAGTCCTTCATTATAAATTTTTACCTGTGATTGTAATACAATTTTTTCGAATGCAATCTTATCCATCTCATCCATCATCTCATCAAGTTTTTTATTTTTTTGTGGCACATGATCTGATGGATAGATAGATTTCATCTCTATTTTATTTTCTGTTTCTCTTTCAGTTTCTGTTTCTATTTCTCTTTCTATTTCTCTTTCTATTTCTATTTCTCTTTCTATTTGTGTATTATTGTCTACATTAATCGAGTTATTGTTGACATTAACTCCGTTTATCTTGTATTTCTGTTTTATTATTGCTAACATTAACTCCGTTCGAGTGGAGTTTTTGCATTTTCGTCATTTTTAGATTTATTTTCTTCAGGTTGTGAACTTTCATTATTGTTATTATTAGGAGGATTATTGTTAACATTAACTCCATAATCACCTGGTTTTACAAGTAAATAATTATTTATTATTTCGACATCTTTTCTTCTCTTACATACTGTAAAATATCTTTTTTGTATTCCTTTACTTGTTAAAATCCTATATGTTGAATATAGCGTCTTGTCAAATATACTGATTTCCAAACAAAAATCTATAAATTCACTTATCTTATCTTCTTCTATTCCTATTTCTTTTTTTAATAATATTGGACTATATTTATTCCATTCTAAATAGTAGCCATTTGCATATATCTTTTGAAATAGTTTTATTATAAATCCAAATCCTAATATTCCATATTTCGATTCTAATATTTCTATTTTATTATCTACATTTACATCTAGTGGAAAATAATCTAATCCCTGTTTTTTAGGCCTTGCCAAAATCATCACCTTCATTCACAAAAAAATCAATTTGTTTTAATCATTTTCTATTAATATGTCTACTGGTTTTATTACAAGTGTTAAATCACTCGTCATTGCATCTTCTACTAAAAGTTGTATTACTGGTAATGATAAAAATAATGGTATTGTAGTTTTCATATCTGCCTTTTCATCTATAACAGTCAGTTCTGCTCTTAAATCTTCTTTTTCCATACTAATTTTCTCCTTTCTTTTGTTGTAATATATCATCTACTGATATTTGTTTCTCCTTATATAGCTTTTCTAAGTATTTTTGTTCACATACTGGTCCCATACCTCGTTGTATACTTTTGTAGTTCATTAATTTTCTGTTACATATTCTACATTTTTTCATAACTATTATCCTCTATTTATCGTGTTCTTGGGGGATATGTGGGTTAGGATTTGCACCTAACATAATGAAACACACTTGACCGAACTCTAAGCCCTTATATCGTCAGCTATTTCACTGTATAAGATATTGGTGGATTCGAACCACTAGTTCCATCTATCTGACATTAGCGTCTACTATTACTCTTGTTAAGAGTTTTACCAGTCATACATTCGACTGTCTATTCCGCCACCACATCATCTCTTAAAAGGGATATAATTTTAATTCTATATTTAATCCTGGTTTTGCAATTGTTGTTGGTATACCTGTTTGTTCATACACCTTACTTTGCATTATATTTTCATTAGAATTTGTATCTGATAAATGGCAAAGTATTATATTTTTTGCACAACTTAAGTCATTTGATTTTAGAAATCTTAATACATTTTCTAAACTAAAATGGCTCTCTAGTAATCTTGTATATCTAGTTTTGTTTATTATTCCATTTTGTGCATTCTCTTTTGCTATTTCTTTGTTATAGTTACATTCTAAAAGTAAATAATTTAATTTACTAAATTTATATTTTATATAATATGTATCTGTAGCATAGAGTAATTTTTCTCCAGTTGGTTTATATTGTATTAAAAATCCGTAGTGGTTCAGCTGCATCGTGTTGAGTGTCGAAAGGAAGTATAATAAAGTTTCCTATCTCAAATTGTTGCAATTCCTTTATAATTTTAAATCTATGACCTTTTAGTTCCAATTTTTCAAATGTACCTGCAGATGCATACACATTTATTCCATTTAGTGCAAAACTTGGTGCATATTTTAAATGATCCATATGTTCATGTGTAATTAATACCCCTTGAATTCCTTTAAAATCAAACCTGAGCTCTCTTTGTACCTCTTTAAAGTTAATACCTGCATCTAATATTAACTTGTCCTTTTCGCTTGCTTCTATTAGATAGCAGTTACCTGATGAACTGCTACCTAATACTTTTAGCTTCATTAAAATTGTGGCCTGTTATTTTGTTCTTCTTTTGGTGTTTCTTCAGATACAGTTTGAGAAACATCTTCAGGTGTAGGTGCATCTATTTGTTTTGGTTCTTCTATGTCTATAAGTTCTTTGTTTGCATTTTCTTCTATTTCCTCTTGTACTTTTTCTTCATGATTTTCTATGTAGTAATTTTCATCACTATTTACAACATACGCATAACTTTCATTAACTCTTTTAGGGTCTATTGATACTGCATTATAAGTTGCTCTTGCAACTGTTTTTCTTGCCATCTCTTCATACCAACCTTCTACCTTTTCGTTTTTCTTTGTTGAGTAATTATATTTCTCGCCACCCCAAAACTCAGCAGCCGCATATGATGGTTTTCTTTTATCTATATCCTTTTTAGAAAGTACTATTATTTTATTTCTTGATTCATCAATATACTGTATATATCCAAATCCTCCAACTATATCTCCTCTATCAAATGGATTTTTTATTGTGAAATTGTATTTAGTAGTATTGTCTTTGTTTACTATTTCAAATACATCATTTGAATATATTAATTCTACAGTTATACTTCTAATTGGATATAATGATAATTGTGTTGCTATGTATTCTAATCCTTTATACCCCTTCAAAAATCCAATATCATACTTTTGTGTTTTATTATTCTTATATGGTATTGCATTTAAGTGATTAGGTATTTGCATATCTAATCCCAATTTTGCATGGTGTACTACTGCTATTGCTAAATCATTCATATTTACATTTTGCCACGTTATAGGCAAGTTGTTTTTATCCTCTTCTTTAGTAGATTTCCAACTATTTTTATTTATTCTTGCTTCTTCAGCTTTTTTTAAAGCATTATCAATTCCTATAAAGTAGCCTCTTATTAATTGTTTTTGATATTCATTAATATTCAATTCTCCAACATTACCTTGAAATTCCTTCATTACCATTCCAGTAAATCTCTCACTTGATGTAAGTTCTTGTTTTTGTATTGTTGTTTCTTCTTTTTTTACTAAATCATTACTCATAATCTTTTTCCTCCTCGATTTCTTTTATAATACAATAATCTTTTTCAAATTTTTCTTTAGATAAAACATCGATACTTGTATCCTCATCAATTATTATGTATTCGCCTTTCTTTATGTTTATAAAATTATCATTTAACTTCAATGACAATTTCAAATCATAACTGTTTTCATTAATTTTATATAATTTGTTTGGTAATAACTCTCCTAATTTAACCCAAAATTTAGGTAAATTTGGTATATATTGTATACATTGACATTCTTTACTTTTTTGAATACATTTCATATCTATTTTTCCTCCCTCAATAAAAGTTTTACACTTGTCTTTTCTTCTCCATCTATAATAGTTGATCCAAATGATGGTATGCATACTAATTCAACCCCTGATGTTGCAACAAAGCCTCTTGCGATTGCAACTGCTTTTATTGCTTGATTTAATGCTCCTGCACCTATTGCATTTATTTCTATTTTTGGATTTTCCTTTAACATTCCTGCAATAGCCCCTGCTACTGCACTTGAATTTGATTTACTTGATACTCTTATGACTTTATTATTCATCTTTTTCCTCCTATTTTATTTTCAAACTTGTTTTATTATCGACTATTCTTATTCCTGGTATTATTTCTCCAGTATCCTTAAAATGATTTTTTATTGCAGTTTTATCAACTTGTGTTGTTATTATCTCTTTCTTAAACTCTGATGGTATTTCATCTTCATTTTCTATTTCGCTACTCATAGGATTTTTAGTAATTTTTAATTTTCCTAATTCTGTTGGTATCTCTTCTAATCCTAATCGTTCCATATTTTCCTTTACATATTTATAAAATTTATCTAGTTTTTTCTCGCCAAGCTTTCTTATATCTGCAAGCCTTTTTTCTTCTGTTTTCATCGCTTCTAATAAACTCTCGCTATTCTTTATATACCCAATAATATTTGAACTCTTATTTTGCAATTCTAATGCTAATTCATTTCCTAATTCGTTATATTCATCCTCTGTTAATTCTCCCTCTTGTGCTTTGTCCATTATTTCTACAAATTTATTTGTTATATTATATAAACTTATATTACTCACTCTAATTCACCTCAATTCTTAATTCTGGATCTTCTGTAACCACTAAACTTATTATTTGTGTATTCATCTGGCATAAATTATTAATACTTTCTCTGTTGTCTATAAATATTGGTGCTGTAGTATTTTTGTAAAATTTAGATAAAGTATTTATAATATCTAGTCCTGCCAATATCTTGTGGGCATTATTTACATCTGCATATGGGACACCATTTACAAGTGCATCGCAACATTCTGTAACTCCCTCATTTTTTTGTTTTTTGAACATTCTAAATTTCACTAATTCAAATTTACTGTTTATTGTTTCTTCAACAATCTTTACTTTTGTTCTAGTAAAATCTTCTATCTGATATTCTTGTGCTTCTAATTCTTGCATTTTTTCTGAGATATCCTCCTCCTGTTGTTCTAATTCTGTTATACGTGTCTTAACTTCTTCTTCTACTGTTTTTCTTGCCAATTGATTACTAACATCTTCTATTTTCTTTAATATATCTGTTCTTCTACTCTGTATTTCTGTTATGTCTATTGAAATCAATTTATTTACTTCTTCTTGTAAGTTATCTACTTGTTTTTGTTTCTCTTGATACTCTGGAACTGAATTTACATCAAATGTTTCTTCTAATGTTTTTTGATTTTCTATGTTTACTAGTTGTGCTTGTACAGTTTTCAATTTTTCATCTATTTCTTTTATTTGTGTTTGTAGTTGATTAGTAGCATTTGTATTTTCTTCTATTCTTACATTTATTGATTGCCCCTCTTTGTTTATTGCATCTTGTTCATTCTTTTTATGTACATTAAAATTACTTTCAAGTTTTTGTTTTATTTCTTCTTTTCTATCTGTTTCATATTCTCTTTTACAAGCTGGGCATATGAATGAATTTGGATCAAATTCTAACTTCATATTATTAACTTCATCCCATTTTTTATATAGTTCTTCTTTTCTTCTATTATCTTGTTCTATTTTTAATTTTCTTTCTTCATATTCTTGTTTCTTATTTCTTAAATTGTTCTCAAGTAATAATTTTTCATTATTTAGTTTTATTGATTCTGAAGAATATCTATTACTATGTTCAGTTTCTAACTTAAACTTTAAATTATTTAATTCATTCTTTGCAATTGCTAATTCATTCGTTTTCTTCATATTTTCTTTTGATTTTAATTGAATATCTGTCATTTCTATTTCAATTTTTTGCAATTCTTCATTAAGGCTAATTTTTTCTTTTTCTAATTCTTCATAGTCAATATTATGTTCTGTTATTAATGTTCTGGTTAATTCATCTATTCTGCCTGGTATTTTTTCCTTCTCTTTTTCTAATTTCTTTATTTTCTCATTTACTATTTTTTGATAATCTTCTATCGTTCTTCCTTGCAAATTTTCTTTTAATAATTCAAATCGTTCCATTGATGTTAGCATTTCTTCATCTGTAATATCAACTTGAGCAACATTCGTTAATATTTTCCTTCTTTCTTTCCATTCTATTTGCTCATTAAAAAATAATGGATCTGTTATTAACTTAAATAAATCTTCTGGTATAATATCATTTATTTTTTCTTTATAATCTTTTTCTTTTACAGGCACTTCATCAATCCAATATAATTTTTCATCACTACCTGCATACTCTTCTTTTTCTTGCCCTCTTTTCTTTACCCATTTTTCCTTTAACATTTTTCTAAATGTTACATCTTGTCCATCTATTATTAAGGTTGCTTCAACTTCGTGTTCCAAAAAGTGTATTGGTTCATTATTCTTATCAAGTGTTT
The DNA here is from genome assembly GCA_948469815.1 of uncultured Clostridiaceae bacterium. Classification (GTDB taxonomy): domain Bacteria; phylum Bacillota; class Clostridia; order TANB77; family CAG-508; genus CAKPSH01. The sequence continues at coordinate 6,335 of CAOKMR010000003.1, forward strand.
TTATGTTAAAATCTGTTTTATCGTTGCTATCTTTGTTAAAAAACAACCACTTAAACGCATCAAATATTGTAGTTTTTCCAGTTGCATTTTTACCATAAATATTCGTATCTTTTCCATTAAAATTAATTTCTAATTCTTTTATTCCTTTAAAATTCCTTAATTTTAGATTATATATCTTAATATCCATATTTAATTTTCCTTCCTACTCATATAAATTTCCATTCTTTTAGGAAGCACTGTTAATGTATTACATCTATCACAACATCTTCCATTATTTATAGGCTGTGCGTTGTTACCATATCCCTCATATTTCTTTTTACATATACTACACTTAGGCATATATTTTCTCCTCTCTTGATTTCTATAAATATATGTGCTAAAATATTTATAGAAACACTTATATAATTGTTTTTATAGAACTATTTATTTACTTTGGTTGGTGGTAATAGTTCTATTTTTCTGTCTGCAAATGTTAAATCCTCTAGCAAATTAAAATGTGAATTTGATGCAATTTCATATATTTTGCGCAATTTTGCAGAGCGATTATTGTAATCATTTATAAAGCATAATTCCATAATACTTTGGAATTTTTTAGCACTTTCGCTTTTTACATTTCTAATTTTTTCTTCTTGTAATTTTATTGTTTCTTTTAGTTTTCTTATTTCTTGTGCAGTTTTTGAATGTTTTCCTATTCTCATTCTTATCACCCCTTTCTAAGCTCTAAAAATATTGCTATCAATGTTCCTACAGTGCTCACAACTATCGTCCCCATATTTGCATTTTCTATTACTAATGTTATTAAGCTTATTATTCCTATTACTGCAAATATCAATATTGCTAATAGTATTACTGATAATGTACAAGCTATCAAATCTACTATAAAACTTTTAAAATTTCTCCTTTTTATCATCATCCTTCTCCTTTTACCCTTTTCTTTTTGTACCATTCTCTTATTGCACTTCCTAGTGCTACTTTTTCCTTTCCAAAATTCTCACTTGGAAAGTCCTGCGAATTATAAATACTTAATGCAGTTGGTATGCTACAATTTCTTAATTCAGCAAATTGTGTTGGTGTATAAAATATATTATCTTGTAATTCCATCTAAGTTCCCTCCTTTTATTTTTTGTGTGGTTGTCGCATTTTTTATTTTTTTCATATTTTTCTCCTTCTATGTTATTTTGCTTACTTTTGCTGTCTACCTATTTGTTGAATTTTAAATTTTATTATTATATAATCAACCTATCTTTATTAAGAAAGAAGGTGACTATATGCTTAACAAGAATGACTTTGATGAAATTCAGGACTTTTTGGATAATGTGTTCTTTAAAGATAAAAAAGCTACTGAAATTATCGAGAAAGTTAATTTATCCAAAGAACAAATTAGTATAATTAATACTCTCATCATTAATGCCATTCGTGCCTATGATGCTAAGAACTCACAAAATCATTAATATTTTCATTTGAAATTTTCTTTAGATATTCGATATCTTCTTTTGATACTATTTGAGTTTTTCCATTTAATGATCTATCTAAATATGCATATTTCATTTTATGGTCAAACATTTGTAATTCTAGCAGTTTTGAAACTAGTCCTTTCAATTCTGCTATTTCTTTTTTTAATTCGTCCATCATATTTCCCTCCTCTATCTTTTAATTACTTATTTGTTAAATTTTAGTTTTTGTTGTATAATCGACCTATCTTAATTGAAAGGTGGTGATTATGTTGGACAATGAATTAAAAGATTTTTTTAAGCAATATAAAAGTGATGATTATGTTCATAAATTTATGAATAATCTAAAAGAAAAACAATTATCTAAAAGTTCTAATATTTCTGAAAGTGATATTGTTAATTCTTTTATGGTCACCTTTCCTATTGACCTTTTAAACCATTATCACTCTTGGCTGATAACTCACTATTCATTAATTCCGAAAGATTAGATGTTATTTTGTCTAAAGAACATTCAGACTTGCACTCTGTTTGTTCATTTTTTATTAGTTTTTTTAATTCTTCTGGTGTACACTCTATTTTCATGTTTTCCTCCTTTATCTATTGTAGTTTTATGAATTTAATTCATATTTTTTATCAAAAAAATATGTTGTAGCTTCTTTAATTGGTATTTCTAGCAAATTACATATCTCTATTATATCACCTTGATTAAAATAGGATTTGTTATTTATCTTGTTTGAAAAACTTCCTGTACTCATTTCAACGCCTCTATTCTGTAGTTCCTTAACAAAATTCGATTCACTTCCAAAATATGTCCTTATTTTCCCTCTTAAAAAAGAATAATCCATATTTATCATGTTATCACCTCCCGTTTTAATGAATTTAATTCATTTTCATCATTATAATATATCATCAAAAAAATATTGTCAATACTTTTTATGAATTTTTTTCATTTTTTTATTATTTTTTTCAAAAGTATTGATTTTATTTCATTTTTTTGATATTATAGTATATATTAAAGGAGGCGATTTTTGTGAATAATACCCGAACCGATAGCTTTGCAAACAGACTAGCAATTGCTATGCAATTAAATAATATAAATCAAATAGAATTGTCTGAAAAAACGAAGACTTTTTCTAAAACAATATCTCAATCATTAATAAATAAATATTTAAAAGGAAAGGCTCTTGCTAGACAAGATAATATATATATACTATGTAAAATCTTAAATGTAGATGAAGCTTGGATTATGGGATTTGATGTCCCAATGGACAGAACTCCTGATGAATTAAGAACAAACAATAATGTTTTTCAATATACCGCTATTGACTCTGCAATGTTTCCGCTTCTTGATGTGGGAGATATTGCATTTATTCAAAAATCTTCTAATTATGAAAGTGGACAAACAATTTTATTTAGATTAGAAAGTAAGGAATATATTCGAAAAATTATTGATAACAACGATACCGTTGAATTCCAAGCCATGAATGTTTATTATCCTGTTTTAAGATTAACTAAAGAAGAATTAAAGAGCAAAAACTTTCAAATTATTGGCAAAGTAATAAAAGTGGAAAATAAAAGTGCCTTTAAATAAGTTATTAATGTTAAAATATATAAAAATAAAAGGAGGAAAAATATGTTTTGTAAAAAATGCGGAAAAGAATTGACTGAGGATGAAAAATTTTGCTCACAATGTGGAACATCAGTAGCTGAACAACCAGCTAGCAATAATTCTAACAATAATATATCTAATAATAAAAGAGTTAAAAAGAAAAGTTCTGGAGGTATTGTTGTTATTGCTATAATTGCTATTCTACTGCTTTTTTATTTTGTAGGAAAAACAATTAGCTCAACTGCTAACAATATTACATCTTCTATTCCTATAAACACTATACTAGATGTTAATATTTTCTATAAAACAGCCAACAAAACTATCAGTACTAATGAACTAATTTCTCTTTATGGAAATCCAGAAAAACAAGAGAAATGGAATTATACTAGAGCAGACCAAACTAAAATACCGTTGACTACTTTATACTACGAAAATTCTACATATGAATATATATTTCATGATGATATGTTAGTTCGTATTAATATAAATAAAAATATTGAATTTAACTCACAAAATGATATTTTCTATATGTTTAACTTATCAAAACATGACATAACAGAAATAAAAAATACTGGTTCAGCAATAAGAATTTTTAACTCTAGTGTTCCTGATTTTTGGTGTGGAATTAATGGAAAGAATATTGAATGGATAAAAATCACATTCATAAGTGATATTTTTGAATAAAATAATTAGGATAATGTGTTATTTGTTTGCGACAACCACACATTATCCAAAGGATAAACATTTGAAAATGTTTACTTATTTATTATATATAAATGAGTCTTCATTTTCAAGTGTTTTAGAAAAATAATTTGAAAATGGAGGTTTTTTATTATGGGTACAGCCAAAAAACGAGGAAATGGCGAAGGAACTATATTCAAAAGAGAAATTAAAGGAAAAATCGTTTGGGTTACTGAGTACACTATTGAAATGTATGATAAAAATGGAAAGAGGAAAAGGAAAACAATATATGGTAAAACTAGACAAGAAGTAAAAAACAAATTAGAAAAGGTTATTACTGAATTAAATACCGATACTTATGTAGATAAATCAAAAGTAAAATTTAAGGATATTGCAGAGGAATTTATTGAAACTGGATATAAATTAAATAAACTAAAGCCATCTTCTTATAGAAGAAAATTACTTACTCTAAAAGAAATATCTACACATTATATTGCTGATATGGAGTTGCAGAAAATAACTGAAAATGATCTAAAAGATTTCTTTATTTATATAACCAAATATTCAAATTCGGTAATTGCTAAAATATATGGAATAGTAAATCAAACTTTCAAAATTGCAGTTAGAAGAAATATAATAAGATTTAATTTTTTAGATGATCAAATTGAATTTTCTATTCCCTATTCTAATATTAAAGATAAAAAGATATCTGCTTTTACTATTGAAGAGCAACAGCAATTTATACAAGCAATAAAAGAAGATACTCGTTATAGATATAAATATCAATTTCTATTAAGTTTATTTACTGGTATGAGAATGGGAGAAATTAATGCTCTTGACATTGATGATATTGATTTTACAAATAAAATTATTCACATAAGAAGAACTATAACTCGTGGATTAGATGAAAGAGCAATGATAGGATCTTATACTAAAACTAAAAATGGTACAAGGGATATAATAATGGATAACCACATAGAACATATTTTAAAAGAATATTTATCATCTACATATTATCAGAAAAACGACTTGCATTTGTTGTTTTGTAACTCTAAAAAACAATGTATAAGTACAGATGCAACAAATATGATGTTCAAATATTTGTGCGAACAATATAACATTGGAAAAGGATATGAATTACATCAACATATGCTTCGTCATACCTTTGCAACAAGATGTATAGAAGCAGGAATGCCCGCTTCTGTTTTAGCAAAGATAATGGGACATGCAAATGTTTCAACTACACTAAATGTATATTGTGAAGTTTTTGATAAATTTAAGAAAACTCATATTGATTTATCTTATAACTACCTAAAAGAAAATGGCTTAACAGTAGACTTTTAAATACATTTTAGTACAGCCACAGTTACAGCCACGCGAATTATTTTTAAAAATATTTATATTTATTTGAAAATATATTAAAAATGTAAAACATAGATATAGTAATGGTTTGAACTATTTTGAAGTAAAATCAAAATATGTTCAAACCATTGATTTTAGGCTGTTTTTGCCATCCATTAAACCCGCTTCCATCATATTCTATTGTTAATTTTATGTTTCTCATAATTTTATTTCCTTTATGTTATTTTGCAAATTTTCCTCGTTTTCAATGTTCTTTTTCTTTTGAATTTCTTTTAATCTTCTCCAATTATAGCTTCCATATATGTCATTTATTAATAATAGTATAGGTCCTACTAATACAGAAATTAATGCAGTTTCCCCTGCTATTACTGGAATTATCCATAATGTAATTATAACTATATCATTTGCTATGTAACAAAATAATGAAAGTTCACTTCTTCTAGCTTCAAAATAACTTGCTAATACACTTGTTACAACTGATATAGAACTTATTACTAATAAATCTGTATTAAATGCTTTCAATAAAAAGTAATATATCCAAAATAATATTAATTGAGAAGCCAATGCAATAATTATTTCTTTTCGTGGTAATGTATTAACTATTACTACGTCTTCTTCCTTATCTTGATTTCTTAGCCAACTTATAATTCCTATTATCATTATTGGAAATGTTAAAAATATTGTTATAATCAATTCTCCATAATATCCTTGATTATATGATACTATTCCATAGAAAAATGTACTTATAAATCCTACAAAGTAACATTCAATTTTTCCCTTTGACATTAATAATGCTGTTACTAAATATAGAGATGTATATAAAGTATCTATTATAGTTCCTTTAAATATTATAGATGATAATATAGAAACAGTTAAACCACATATTAAAAATGTCAATTCAAATTTCGTCCAATCCTTAAAATAGTTCTTTATCATTTTTTCTCCTTCTATTTTATATTAAAATTTATATGTAATATTCCTTTATTTAGTCCTTATATATTATATACAATTTTTGTATCTTTTCAATAAGTTTTATCTATAATTTTATAAAAATCGGTGTACTCTATCACAGAATACACCAATTTCAATGATTTTAGGCATTCCTATCAAGGATGGCAATACTCATATGAAATATCTCCAATCTCATGATAGAGCTTCTTTACAGCAGAACATACCCGAGGATTACACCCAAATAAACTTCCAGTCTCGTTGAGCGTTTCACCTAAACAGTATCCAGCACATTTTCCTGCTACTTCGCACTTTGAACATGCAGGCATATTGCAGGACTTGCGTGACCTCAGAGTTTTTATCCTGTCCTCATAGAACAGAATTTTTTTGTTTTCAGTGTCCCATTTGCCATACACCAATGGCTCCATATGGTTCGCCTTTCCACCGAATGTTACCATATCACATGCTGATACATAGCCATCTGGTGTTAAATGAGGCACTGGAGTGCATGCACGACAATTATATTCTACGCAACCATCAAAGTTATATATTAAGTTGGTTCCGTAAAATATGCCTATGGCTCTAGCATATTTATATGCCACCACATAGGTACGAACAAATTCGTCCATATCAAAGTGAAAATCCTCTTGTCTCTCTGGTGACATACATACTGGTTTATCCAATACTTCCTGAAATATAGGATCAACCCATATATGTTTTACGCCCAAAGATGCAAGATAGTCTATCATTCTATGTTGCCGATGCATATTCTCATTTGTAATAGTAACACGAACTCCTACCGTTCCTGGATTTTTTAAATTAGCTGTCAAATACCTAACATTACCCTCAATAATTGGCGATGATGGTATTTTTCCGTGTTTTCCAAGAAACGGTCTGTTTCTGTCATGGATGTCTGGTGTTCCATCAAAAGAAACCCAAATGATGTTTACATTTTTAGATATCCAGTTCCTAACTTGCTCCGAAAATGCACCATTTGTTTGAAGCTCTACTTTGAGCTCCTCCCCCGCTTTTGAATAGGCATAATCTCTAATCTCTTTCATTAAAGGAAATGCCTGAGTAGGTTCACCTGGTCCATAAAACCGGATGTGTCTGCTTTGAAAGTTGCCAAAAAAATAATCAATTCCTGCTTTGGCAAAATCCAAATTTAGGTTTTGGGTTGGTTCATTTTCTCTCTTTTTGCTGTTATAACAGTAAACACACCTCAAATTACATTTACTGGTCAAAAAGAAAGAAATCATTTCTTTGTTGACATGTGGCATACTTTCAACTCCTTTCATCATTATTTGGTTCTTTAATTTATAGATACAACTATAAATCGTGAACCCATTGTTGTAAGAATGCGTCCTATATTATAGCACAGAAATTATCTTATGTAAATAAGGCAATTTTTTAAAGGGCACATGCATGTGCCCCTACATCTATTTTATTGCTTTTTCTAGCCTTCTTATTACACTGTCTTTTCCTAATACTTGCATTATTTCGTACATATCTGGCGTATTTGCTTTTCCTGTTAATGAAATTCTTATGACAGTTGATATATCTCCTACATGCCCTTTGTAGTTTTCTGGATTTGCTTTATATTCTTTTACTTCTCTTGCATATCCAGATTCTTCTGCTAAGTCTTTCATTTTATTGAACCATGTTTCTTTATCGTCTGATATATTAAAGTATTTTTCAATATATGTGTTTACTATATTTTTTATTTCTTCTTTGTCATTTATTTTCTGATATTCATATTGAATTTCTTGGTTTAAATACCTTTCATCATACATATATTCTATGTTTTCTTTTATTGTAGACCATTTTGATATGTCTTTTCTTGGCTTTTCATTTCCACGTTCTATTCCTAATACTTTTAATGTGTATTCTGTATCTTTTTCTAATAATTCTTTTAAGTCATTATCATACATATTTGCCCATGATAATGCTTTTTCATATACTGTTTTTGCATCATATTTTGATATTACTGTTTTTGATATGTCTAGTAGTTTTACCATATCAAATAATGCTCCACTTACACTCATTTTGTTTAATAATAATTCAAATTCATCTATTGAAGCATTTTTGTTTTGCTTTCTCCATAATTCAAAATTTGAATTTGCTATATTTAATAAATATTCTTTTACTGCTTCTGATGGAATTCCCTCTTTTGCATAATATTCAACTGCAGCTTCTGGATCTTTTCTTTTACTTAGTTTTCTTTTTGCTCCATTTTCTTCTTTTAATATTGGTGCTATATGACAGTATTTTGGTGCTTTAAATCCTAAGACTTGAAATAATTGAACATGTACTGGTAATGATGATAACCACTCATCTCCACGTATTACATGTGTTGTTCCCATAAGATGATCATCAACTGCATGTGCAAAGTGATATGTTGGTAGCCCATCTGATTTTATTATTACTATGTCTTGATTATTTTCAGGGAATGTCACATTTCCTTTTATAACATCTTTAAATTTTACTTTTCTTTCTGCATCTCCTGGTGATTTTAGTCTTATTATATATTCTTCTCCATTTTTTATTTTTTCTGCTGCTTCTGTAATTGGAAGATTTCTATATTTAGCCCAAACTCCATAGTATCCCGGTATTACTTTTGCTTCTTCTTGTTTTTTTCTCATTTCTTCTAGTTCTTCTGGTGTACAAAAACAAGGATATGCTAATCTATTTTCTATTAAATATTTTGCATAAGCTTGATATATTTCTTTTCTTTGACTTTGTTTATATGGACCATAGTTCCCAAAGGATTCTTCTTCATTTTTCATTCCTTCGTCTGGTGTTATATCAAATTTTTCTAGTGCTTCTATTATTCCTGTTACACCATTTTCTACTTCTCTTTTTTGGTCTGTATCTTCAACTCTTAAAAAGAATACTCCATTTGTTTGCGCTGTAACTTTTCTTGCTATTAATGCAGAATATAATCCTCCTATATGTACAAATCCTGTTGGACTAGGAGCAAATCTTGTTACTATTGCTCCTTCTGGTAATTCTCTTGTAGGATATTTTTCTTCATAATATGATATATCCTTTATTTCTGGAAATATTAAATTTGCTAAATCTTTATAATCCATATTTTTCATTCCTCTCCTTTTACAAATATGTGATTTTATTAATATATAATTCGAGTTTGGAAAAGAATTAGTATATTGCTAGGCAGACAAAATTGAAATCAATGAGGCGTACTTTTGTACGTTGATTTGATTTCAATTGAAGTCTAACGAAGCAAGATGCTGATTATTTTTCAAACTCATGTTATGCGTCAATAATTATTGGCAACACCATCGGATTCCTCTTATTCTTTTGATATAAATAATCTCTTATTTTATCTTTTACTGTAGATTTTATTGTTACCCATTCTTTTACATTATTATCTTCAAGATTTGCTAATGTATTTCTTACAATTCTTTTTATCTCTTCCATTAAGTTTTCTGATTCTCTTACATATACGAATCCTCTTGAGATAATATCTGGTCCTGATACTACTTGCCCTTCACTATTCATTGATATTACAACTACTATTAATCCATCTTGAGATAAATGTTGTCTATCTTTTAAAACTATATTTCCAACATCACCTATGCCTAAACCATCTATTAATACTTTTCCACTTTGAACACTACCTGTTATTTTTCCTTCATCTGGAGTTAGTTCTAGCACTTTTCCATTGCTTAAAATGAATATATTTTCATTTGGAATTCCCATTAATTTTGCTGTATCACTATGTGCTACTAATTGTCTATATTCACCATGTACTGGTATAAAATATTTAGGTTTTGTAAGTGCTAATATTAGTTTTTGTTCTTCTTGTGCGGCATGTCCTGATACATGTATATTCTGTAATGAGCTGTATACAACTTCGGCACCTATTTTCATTAAGTCATCTATTACTTTTGATACAAATTTCTCGTTACCTGGTATCGGTGTTGCTGAAATAATAACTAAATCGTTTGGTGTAATTTGAACTTTTTTATGTTCTCCTGATGCCATTCTTGTTAATGCTGACATTGGCTCTCCCTGTGAACCTGTTGTTATTATTGTTAAGGCTTCTTCTGGATATTTATTTATTAATTCTATATCTACTATTGTATTTTCTGGTACATCCATATAACCTAATTTAGAAGCAGTTTCTATTACTTTTACCATGCTTCTACCACATATAGCAACTTTTCTACCATATTTTACTGATGAGTTTATTATTTGTTGAACTCTATGAACGTTTGATGAGAATGTAGCTATTACAATTCTCTTTTTACAGTTTACAAATAGATTATCAAATACTTCTCCTATTGTACTTTCTGAGTTTGTAAATCCTTTTTTCTCTGCATTTGTACTGTCTGACATTAGGGCTAATACGCCTTCATTTCCCAATTCAGCAAAACGTCCTAAATCTACTTTTTGTCCATCTATTGGTGTATAATCTATTTTAAAATCTCCTGTATGGACTATTACTCCTGCTGGTGTGTGTAGTGCAAGTCCTACTGCATCTGGTATACTATGTGCTGTTCTTATAAATTCAATTTTCATTTTTCCTAAATTTATTATTTGTTTTTGGTCTACTATGTTTAATTTTGTTGACCTTAATAAATGGTGTTCTTCTAATTTATTTTCTATTAATGCTATTGTAAATCTAGTTGCATATATTGGTACATTAATTTGTTTTAACAAATATGGTATTCCTCCAATATGGTCTTCATGTCCATGTGTTATTACTAGTCCTTTTATTTTGTCTTTGTTTTTTACAAGATAACTCATGTCTGCTATTACAAAGTCTACTCCTAACATATCTTCTGTTGGAAATGCTAGTCCACAGTCTACTATGACAATTTCATCTTCATATTCAAACACAGTTATATTTTTTCCAATTTCTAGTAATCCACCTAATGGTATTATTTTAATTGCGCTTGCTTTAAATCTAAATTCTTCTTTTCTTCTAGTTCTTGGCTTTCTATTATTTTCTCTTCTTTTTGTAGCTACTTTTTTATATTCTATCTTTGAATCAATTTTTATCTCTGCTTCGTTATTTTCTATTTTAGGTTCTATTTTTATTTCAGGTCTCTTGTTTTCTTTCTTAGGTTCTATTTTTATTTCAGGTATTTTATCTTCTGTTTTAAGTTTGTTTTTTACTTTTACTTTTTTATTTTCTGTCTTAAATTCCTTTTTTATTTCTGTTTTTTCTTCGTTTTTTACTCTTTTGTTATAATTATTAGTCCTTCTTCTCTTTTTTACTTCTTCTTTTTTCTCTGGTATAGAATCTACTGTTAGATTCTCTATTTTGTCTTCTCTCATTTTTTCTTTTTCAATCCTCTCTTCTCTTTTTTGTTTTTTAATATACATGTGAAAAGTAAGTGTGAGTTTTCCACATTCTTTTCCACATAAAACACAAGCTACGATGTACTCACATATTCACACCGCTTTTTTAATATTTAATTTTTCCGTTCAACAAATTTAAAATATTAAAAATCTCATCTTTTACCATTTCTGGCAATAGCTGTTTTCTATTATACTACCGTATATTAGTTTTGTCAAGCTGTTAATTTTATATACATTTTTATGGGGATTTTTAGTTGAAAAGGACGCTGTATCATACGATATAGCGTCCTAGTTTGTTCAGTTTGCAATTCGCCACCTTAAGGTAAGTTTAGACATCATACTCATCAAAGATAACTCCGTCTTCGGTTCTGTGCAACTCTCTTCTCTTCTTTTTGGGAGGAGTTCTACGGACTTTAGCATCCGTATAAATCTTCTCCCTGTAGACGGAGAAACACAGACACCCTGCAACGAAAAGGTTAAACAATCCCATTTTTCCTGCAAACATCATCAGGATAGTGGGTATTGCCGATAATGCTACAGCAGATGCAAAACGAAAATCATCTTTATTTGTCTCTGCAGATGCATTAAATGCAACATTAAGGGCAAAAAAGAATGTTATCATTTTCAATGCTCCTGCCCATGGTATACCAGGAAACACATATGGCAAAATTCCTGCCAATGTATCATTAAATAAAAAGGTTATAAGTCGACATAATATCCTCCAGACTATAAACCAGTTTATCCCCCGCCATATTGTAGCAACCAACTTCGACCCTTTTGTCATTTTTTTGGGTCTCAGCTTTTTTAATGCTTCAATAATGCCACTAAAAGTGAAACCATCGAAGTCTTCGCTGTTATCGATGTCAGCCTCTCTCCAGTCAGCATCAACAAAATCATTATAATCGTTCTGTCCAAGTCCTCTCATATTCATTCTCCTTTCTACATATAGGTACTTGCCCAACTTCTCTTATATTATACCACTTTTTTAGCAAAAAAGCAAATTACTTTCTTTTAAATCCTTTTCCAAATGCTTCTCTTGCATTTGATATTACTAAAAAGCAGTTTGAGTCTATTGTACTTGCTATTCGTTTTATTTTTGAAATTTCTCTTCTTGAGGCTACACACCATAGCATTACTCTTTCTTCTTCATGATACATACCTTTTGCATATATTCCTGTACTTCCTCTTTCTACCTCTTCTCCTATTTGTTTTGCTATTTCTTCATATTTATTCGATACTATAAATATCATTTTTGTGAAGTTTGTTCCTTCAAATATTATATCTATCATTTGTCCTGATAAATATATTGCTATAGCAGAATATAATGCAATTTCTATTTCTCTGAAAAATATTGCATTTATTCCTACTACGATAAAATCTATTAATATTATAATGCTCCCTGTTTTTGCTGTTGGCTTGAATTTTGATATTATACTTCCTAGTAGTTCTGAACCTCCTGTTGAAGCATTTGCTTTTAAGATTATTGCTGTCCCTATCCCTATTATTATTCCTCCATAAATACTTGCTAGTAGTCTATCTCCAGTTAATGGTTCAATTCCCTCAAATATATTCAAAAATAAAGAAAGAAGTCCTGTTCCTATTATTGCTTTTACAAAAAATCTTTTTCCTAGCTTAAATAATGCTATTACAAATAATGGTATGTTTATTATTATCATTGATGTTCCCATAGAAAATTTAAATAAGTAATATAGTATTGTGGTTATTCCTGTAAACCCCCCTGATGATAATTGGTTTGGTAGTAGAAAGAAATCTGTTCCTATGGCTAAAAATAGTGAACCTATTATTATTAATAATACTTCTTTTAACATTTTTCTTCCTATTACATACATTTCTTTTGCTTTATATGTCATGAATATTCCTCTTTTCGTGAATACTGAAGGGACACATTGCAATATGCCCGTTGAAATTATTAAAAAATTCCATACGGGCACGTTGCAACGTGCCCCTACAAATATATGTTTTCCATTTTTAGGTATTTTATTCACATAAATTCTATTAGTTCGGAAAAGAAACAAGTAGTACTAGGCAATTTAAAATAAAAAGGCGGAGGCGACGAAGCGAGAGAAAGTATAAAAGTAATAAATAAATTTTATTTAATTTTATACTTTCGCGAGCACTGTATGCAAATTTCGCAAAGCGAAATTTGCTGTACTAGTGTACGTTGAGCAATTTTTATTTTAAATTAACGACGTAATACGCAGTTTATTTTTCGAACACATTAATCCTCGTAGATTGTTAAAATCTTCATCTCCAACCTTCCAGGCTTTATCTCTTCATTAGGTATTACTTGTAATTCAACTGAGTATAATTCTTTAAATTTGTCTAAATTTTCTTTTTCATATCCAATTACATTATTTACATTAACTGGATGTACCTCTACTTTTACCTCTTTTACTTTACTATTATATTTCTTTATTCTTCCTACAATACTGTCATACCAAATACTGTCTTCTACTAATTGCGGAAAGTCTTTATGTGTTGGTCCTGCTATGACACTTATTTTTTCTTTATTAAAATTTTCTTCATTTATATCTACTACTGTTATCTCTTTTATTTTCTTTTTATTGAACATATATATAATGTCTTTACATCTTTCTATTGCTTGTGTTAGTGTTAATGGTTCATATTCTTTGTTCCTATATGCTTGTGCTAAGTCTGTTCCCTCAACTACTAAAACAGGATATAATCTTATTACTTTTGGTCTAAATTTCATTAAATATTTCGCACTTTCTATTTCATCTATTTTCGTACTGTCTGGAAATCCTACCATTAGTTCATAGCCTAAGTTCATTCTGCTTCTTTTAACTAGTTTTGAAGCTTTTTTTATATCTTCTAGTTCAAAGTTTGCATTATACTTCTTTAAAATAAAATTATTTGCAATTTTTACTTCTAATTCTACTGTTATTACATTATATTGTTTTAACATTGCCAAAAATTCTTTTGATATCATTGTTGGCTCTACTGATATGTGTAGTTTTTCTAATCTCTTATTTTTCATTTTTTCGTTTGCTTCTCTTAAAAAACTTCTTATATCGCTTTCATCTATATTTGATAAACTCCCTGCATAATATTGTGTATATTTCTTCATTTTTTATATCATTCCTTTCTTTATTTTTCTAGTGCATGTTGGGCTGCTTGCATTTCTGCTTCTTTTTTACTTTTACCTTTTCCTTTTGCTAATATTTTTCCATCACATGATACTTGTGCTTCAAATCTTTTATCATGGTCTGGTCCTGATTCATGTGTTATTTCATACACAATTTTTACATTTCCATGTTCTTGTAATTTTTCTTGCAATACTGTTTTGTAATCTTTTACTCCTACATGCTCAGTTGCTTGCTCTATTGAGTCTTTTAAGTTTTCTATTATGAATTTTTTAGATGCGGAAATTCCACCATCTATACACATAGCTGCTATTACCGCTTCTACACTGTCTGCTAATATTGCTTTTAGTTTTGTTTTTGTATTGTTTTTTTCACTTTTTCCCAAAAGTAAAAAATCACTAAAATTATGCTTTAAGGCTACTTCATAAAGACTTTCTTCACATACTACTGTTGCTCTAACTTTAGTCATTTCTCCTTCTTTTAATTTTATATAATTGTTATATATATATTCACTTGATATGTATTCTAAAATACTGTCTCCAAAGAATTCTAATTTTTCATTACTTTGAATATTTTTTGTGTTTGCATATGATGTATGTGTAAGTGCTTGTTCTAATAGCTTTTTATCTTTGAATTCATAGTCTATACTTTTTTCTAATATTGTAAAGTCCATTTTTTCCTCCTTTTATATCGATATTATATACTGTAACATTTAAAAAATCAATAAATTTTATTTATATTTTTGTTAATATATATTTTTTAAAGGGCACATGCAATGTGCCCCTACATTTAATTTTATATATTTTTATAATTAATGCGAACATTATATCCTAAAAACCTTCGGTTTTTTATATCTATTGTTCTAATTCTGTTTTTACTTGTGTTATTTGCTGTGGTGTTGCTTGCTCTGCTGGTTTATAATATCCTTTGCTTTGTGCTACTCTATATAGTTCATATTGAAAGCTTTCACAGTTATTTCTTATTTGCTGTATTGTGCTTCTTAATTGCATGTTGTCTGTTTCTGTTATTACTCCTTCATAGGCTTTTAGCTCTTCTTTTGTCCCATTTAATATATCATTTACCATTGTCTTTTCATCCATTGCTTTTTTCCTCCTTAATTATTTAAAAATGACATTAACTTTTGTTTTGTGTCTAAAGCATCCTGTGCTGATTTTGTGAATATTTGCTTTATTTGTGGGTCTACCGCTTGAGTTGCATATGTGTTTAGTTTTTGATATGTTGTCTCATGTGCTCCTATTAAATGTCTTAAATTCTGAAGTTCTATTTGACTTAAATTTGGCATTTCTATCTTTTCCTTTCTTTTTAGTTTTCTGTTTATTATTTGTATTTTTTTATTTTATATTCAAAATATGTTAAAAATATTAACAAATGTTGTCTATAATTATAGAGCATAGGATATCCTATGCCCTATAATTATTTTATATATGTGGTTGGGTCTAGATATTCACTATTTTTTAGAATTTCAAAATGCATGTGTGGTTTGTCTAATACTTCAAAACTTGCAGTGTTTCCTACTGTTCCTATTGTTTGTCCACTTGTTACTTTTTCTCCTACTTTTACAAATTCTGCTGTTAATAGGTTTGAATATCTTGTCTCAAATCCATTTACATGTTCTATTATTACTGTTAGTCCATATCTTGGATCATTTTTTATTGATTTTATAGTTCCTTCTGCTGATGCTTTTACAACTGTTGTTAGCTCTGCTTGTATGTCTATTCCCGTATGTGTTGTCCATTCTTTTAATGTTTCAGAATATATTAGGTTTTCTTTACTATATTCTTTTATTATTTCTCCTTCTACTGGTTTTATAAAGCTTGGATCTGGTATAATTACTGGTACTTCCTGTTTTTTTGCTTCTGGTGCTTTTGTTTCTGTTTTTGACTTGCTTTCTGTTTTTGTTTCTGTTTTGCTTTCTGTTTTATTTTCTTCTTTGTTTTCTATTTTATTTTCATTTGTTTTGTTTTCTTCTTTTTTTGATTCTTCTACTGTTTTTCCTATTGAACTACTGGCTTCTTCATATCCTTCTACAATATCATCTCCTGCATTTCCTTCTGATATTGATGTTTTGTAGTCTAGTGCTTGTTCTCTATATTCTGTATACATTTTGTTTATGTTTATTATCATTGCTGCAATAAGACATAACACTACTATTATTGTTAGTATTATACTGATATAAGTAATCTTTTTTATTTTCTTTCCCATTTTTACTCCTCCTTTGATATTTAGAGTATTTCCATTTTTTTCTGTTTTATTCATTTTTGTTTCTTTTTATTGAGATTTATATATTTTCTAGTAGGGGCACATTGCATGTGCCCTATTTATTTTAATGTTTTCTGATGGGCACATGCAATGTGCCCCTACAGTGTCTGAAAATCATGTTATGTTTACAACTTCAACGCCAGTGTAATAATGTTTTATAATTTCTTTATAGGTTTGCCCTTGGTTTGCTAGTGCGTCTGCTCCTGTTTGGCTCATTCCGTACTCCATGTCCATATCCAGTTACTTTGATGTTTATGTTTTCTCCTTGTGTTGTGATTTGAAAGTTTGCTGATTTTAATCCTAGTATGCTTCTTAGCTCTGTTCCTGCTAAATTGATATTTCCTATTTGTATTGTTTTTACTCTTCCTCCTTCTGTGTATTCATGTATTTGTATCGTTCTTTCTGCTCCAAATTCGAAGTTATTGTATTTTTCTTTCATTTTTTTTGCTAATTCTGTATATGTAATATTTATCTCTGAACTATATTGCTCATATCCTTCTTCTCCGTGCTGTTTCTACACTTTGTAAGTATGGATAGTCTTTTCCGCCCCCATACTCCTGATGCCATTTCTGTTTTTCCTCCACTGTTTGCATGATAAAATGCATTTATGATTTCTCCATTATATGTTACTATTTCTCCTATTGTCGTATTTACTGCTTCTACTATTTTGTTCCAGTATTCTTCTCTTTCGTCTTCTGCCCATTTTGATAGTCTATTTTCTTTGGATATCCATGCTTGACAACAGGTTGATGAGTCACATATATCCGCTTCTCCATGCTTTCCTGCATTTCTTATTATTGTATATATTGTAT
Organism: uncultured Clostridiaceae bacterium; assembly: GCA_948469815.1. GTDB lineage: Bacteria > Bacillota > Clostridia > TANB77 > CAG-508 > CAKPSH01. The sequence continues at coordinate 23,934 of CAOKMR010000003.1, forward strand.
ATGTTCTTGCAACAACTGCTTGTGCTTTTAGTGCCTCTATATTATATTTTGCTGGTATTTCGGCAGATACTACATTACACATGTATTCATCTAAATTGACTTCTTCAATTTCATTACTACTTGTATGTAATAATTTTACTGTTGTATAGTCATTATAGTTATATGATGTGTCTACTTTTAGTTCTTCTACCTTTTTTTCTTCGGAAAATATCTGTATTGTTTCAAATTTCTGTGTAAATAGTATAGGTATTAAAAAACATAAAAGTATTATCAATATTATAAATATAATTATCTTTTTCATTATGCCTCCAACCTCTGTTTCATTTTTTCTAATACATTTTTTTCCATTCTAGATACCTGTACTTGCGAAATTCCTAGCATTTTTCCGACTTCTGTTTGCGTTTTGTCTTTGTAGAATCTTAATATTATTATTTGTTTTTCTCTTGCATTAAGATTTCCAATGACTTGCTTTAGTGCCATATTATTAATTATTTTTAGTTCCTGATTTGTTTCTACTGGTATCTTTGATAGTAATTCTCTTTTGTCATTATCATCATTGTTTTCATCTTGATATATAGACTCAACTGGCCTTTGTGCTTCCATAGCAAATATTATCTCTTCTTTATCAACTTTTAGTTCTTTAGATATTTGTGCAATATTTATTTCTTCATGGTTCTTTTTTAGATATTCACTCTGTAATTGCTTTATTTTTATTCCTAGCTCTTTTACACTTCTACTTACTTTTATTATTCCATCATCTCTTATGAATTTTTTAATTTCTCCTAATATGTATGGTACTGCATATGTTGAAATTTGTACTTCAAAACTTGTATCAAATCTTTTTATCGCTTTTATAAATCCCATACATCCTATTTGGTACAAGTCTTCTGTTTCATAATTTCTTCCTGTAAATCTTTTTACTATACTCCATATTAATCCTTGATTATCTTTTACTAATTTGGTCATTGCTGTTTCATCACCGCATTTGAGCCTTTTTTATATCTTCAATATTGTTCTCATACATTCCAATATCAATCCTTTGTATTTTATTTGATTACTTTTTTCATGGTAACTTTTGTTCCCATTCCTACAATAGACTCAATTTTCATTTCATCCATGAAACTTTCCATTATTGTAAATCCCATTCCTGACCTTTCTAATTCTGGTTTTGATGTGTATAATGGCTCTTTTGCCATGTCTATATTTTCAATTCCTATACCATTGTCTTTTATTTCTATTGTTACTTCTCTATTGTTTATAATACAGGTTATGTATATTAATCCTTCTTTTTCTTCATATCCATGGATTATACAATTTGTTACCGCTTCTGATACTGCTGTTTTTATGTCTGCAATTTCTTCTAGGCTAGGATCTAATTGTGCTACAAAAGCAGCTATCGCAATTCTTGCAAATGCCTCGTTTGAAGATTTACTCATTAGTTCTAATTTCACTTTATTTTCCATTTTAATTTTTTCCTTTCTCATATGACATTTCTATTCGTATGCCAATTGGATTTATATGTTATTTTTTAACTTTATTTTATTTGTATTATTTTTGGAATGCCACTCATTTCAAAAATCTTTCTAACATTTGAATTTACATTAATCATTTCCATGCTACCTCCTAGCATTCTCATCATTTTATATCTACCTAAAATCATTCCGATTCCGGCACTATCCATAAAAGAAACCTTATCAAAGTCAAATACCATCCTTTTAGGAATATATCTCTCAATTTCATCGTCTAAAATCCTCCTTATCTTTTCTGTGGTATGGTGGTCTATCTCTTCTGTAATTTGGCAAGTAAGAAGCTTGTCCACTTCATCATATTTTATATTCATAACCTCACTCCTTTTACATATAATTATTATACATATTTTGGTAATATTTTCCAATAGCGAAACTGGGGAAGTTTTGCCGATTTATAAGAAAACATCGACATTATATGACATGCAAAATAGAGCAACAAATAAAAAGGAACATTTCTGTTCCTTTTTATTTGTTGCTCTATTTTGTATAAATTTTCACTATATCTTTTCTATCTCTGAATAAATTATATCTATTACATTATCTGTAATATCATCTGGTAATTTCTCTATTACTTGATACTTTCTAGTATTTAAGTCTATCGCTTTTATATGTTCACATAGTATTACTCCTGTTGTCTTTGTTCTTTCATCTAAAGGAATATGCAAAGGAAAATGATTATTTGTATTTGTTATTGGACAAACAATAGTTAAATTTGTCTTTTCATTAAAAATATCATTACTTATAACTACTGCTGGTCTGTATCCTGCTTGTTCATGACCTGATTGAGGATTAAAGTTTACTTTTATAATTGTTCCTTGTTTTACCATATTTCTTCTCCTACTGGATTTCCCCAGTCAATTTGTACTGGTTCATATTCTCCTTCATAATTTTCAAATAATTCTTTTATATTCTTTCTTTTTTTATTATTCGCTTTTTCTATTACAAGTTTATTATCTTCTACTAAAATAACTATTTGTTCATTTTCATTCCATTTTACAGTATCTAATAATATTTTAGGTATTCTTACACCTTGACTATTTCCCCATTTTTGAATATTTGTTGTCATTCTTATATCATTCCTTTCTTAGCACAAACCTATTAAAAAGATTTGTTTTAGTTATCTGTCTGTATATACTTAGTATATACCTATTGATGAAATTTGTCAATATTATTATACATGTTTTCATTGAAATTTAATCATATTTTTACTCTGTCTTCTCCTAATATGTCCTTAAATTGTTGAATTGTGTTTCTATTTGAGAAAATTCCTCCACATGGTTTTACAACTTCACCATCTATTATTTGTACTGGAAGATTATTTCTTTCTCCTGTAAAAAATCTTATTGCTCCTCTTAATTTTTCTTTTGTTTGTTCATCTAATCCTGTTATATCTAGTTTTAGTGTTACAGTATCTTTCTTGGTCAATTCTGTTATATCATTTGCTACTATTGAGATATTTGTGTCTTCCCTTATACTTAACCTTCCAGTTACTAGTACTACATTGTCTACCATTAGATAGTTTGCAGATTTCTGATAACAGCTTTCAAATACTATTACTTCTGTAGTTCCATATAAATCTTCTATTGTAACAAATGCCATTAGTGTATTATTTTTCGTGTATTTCTTTTTTATATTTGATATTATTCCTGCATATTTAACTGTTTGTCCATCTTTATAGTTTGTGTCTTCTCCATTTTCTATTTGTTCTAAAAGTTCTTCTATTTCTATTGTGTTTATGTTTGTTTGTTTTTCTATTTCTTGTCTTAATTTCTCTAATGGGTGTCCTGATATATATATTCCTAGCATTTCCTTTTCCATTGCTAAAAGTTCTTTTTCTGAAAATTCCTTTATGAAATTATATGTGTATTTTAAATCATTTAATTCTTGCTTGCTGTCTCCTTCTCCACCTAAGTCAAACATGCTTACTTGCCCTTGAAAACTTTTTCTACTTTCTGATTGTATAGTTTCTATGATATTTTCATATGATGCAAGTAGTGTGCTTCTTGATATTCCAAATTCATCAAATGTACCTGCTTTTATTAAACTTTCTATACATTTTTTATTTACTGATTCTTCTTTTAGTCTTTCACAGAAATTATCTAAACTTTTATAATCTCCATGTCTTTCTCTGTTTTCCACAATGATATCCACAACTGCTGTTCCAACATTTTTTATGCTTCCTAATCCGAATCTTATTTTTCCTTCTTCTACTGTAAATTTCGTTTTACTTTTATTTATATCTGGCTTTAGTATTTGTATATTCATATTTTTGCATTCGTCTATATACATTGGCACTCTGTCTAAGTTTCCTAAGTAACTGTTTAAGGTTGCTGCCATAAATTCTTCTGGATAGTATGCTTTTAAATATGCTGTTCTGTATGCTACTACTGCATATGCAGCTGCATGTGATTTATTAAAAGCATATTTCGCAAATTCTGCCATTTCATCGAATATTTTATTTGCATCTTCTGCTGTTATTCCATTTCTGACACAACCTGGAACTATTACATTTCCATTTTCATCTGTTTCACCATTTATAAATATTTCTCTTTCTTTTGCCATTACATCTAGTTTTTTCTTTCCCATTGCACGTCTAACTAAGTCTGCTCTACCAAGTGAATATCCTGCTAAATCACGCACAATCTGCATAACTTGTTCTTGATATACCATACAACCATATGTTACATTTAATATTGGTATTAGTGCTGGATGCGTATATACTGCATGTTCTGAGTCTAGCTTGTTTTGGATATATCTTGAAATTTGATCCATTGGTCCTGGTCTGTATAGCGAAACTCCTGCTATAATGTCTTCTAGACTATCTGGTTTTAGTTCTTTCATGAATCTGGTCATTCCAGCACTTTCAAATTGGAATATTCCTATTGTCTTTCCTTCACACCATAATTTATATACATTTGGATCTTTCATTTCTTCATCATATTGTACATCTATTCCTTTATTTTCTTGTATCATTCTTGTTGCATCATCTATAACTGTTAATGTCCTTAATCCTAAAAAGTCCATTTTTAATAGCCCTAGTTCTTCTAATGTTGTCATTATATATTGTGTTGCAACAGTTCCATCTTTTACATGTAATGGTACATATGTGTCTACTGGATCTTTTGTTATAACAACTCCACAGGCATGTGTTGATGCCTGTCTTGGCATTCCTTCTAATGCTATGGCTATGTCTAATAATTTTTTTATTCTTTCATCATTATCATATAGTTCTCTTAGTTCTCTGTTTTCTTCCATCGCTTTTTGTATTGTGATATGCAATTCATTTGGTACCATTTTGGCTAGTTTATCTGTGTCCGCATATGGAAAGTCTAACGCTCTTCCAACATCTCTTATTACCATTCTTGCAGACATTGTTCCAAATGTTATAATTTGTGATACATGGTCTGCTCCATATTTTTCTGAAACATAATCTATGACTTGTTGTCTTTTTTCATCTGAAAAGTCTACATCAAAGTCAGGCATACTTATTCTTTCTGGATTTAAAAATCTTTCGAATAGTAAATTATATTTTATTGGGTCTATGTCTGTTATTCCTATTGCATATGCTAAAATTGAACCTGCTCCTGAACCACGACCTGGACCTACTGGTATTCCATTCCTTTTTGCATAGTCTATAAAGTCCCATACTATAAGGTAATAGTCTACATATCCCATTTTGGAAATTACTGAAAGCTCATATTCTTCTCTTTCTAATATCTCTTTTGTTGGATTTTCTCCATATCTATTTTTTATACCATCATCACATATTTTTTTGAAAAAATCGTAGTGTGTTGCAAATCCTTCTGGTACATCATAATTTGGTAATTTTGTATTTCCAAACTCAAATTCTACATTACATTCATTTGCAATTTTTACTGTGTTTTCTATTGCTTCTGGTATATTTTTAAAGTATTCACTCATTTCTTCTGGGCTTTTTACATATAATTCGTCCGTGTCAAATCTCATTCTGTCTTCATCTATCATTCTTTTTCCAGTTTGAATACATAATAATACTTCATGATTATAGGCATCTTCTTTTTTTAAATAGTGTGCATCATTTGTTGCTACAAGTGGAATATCTAATTTTTTAGACATTTCTATTAATTTTTGATTTACTAATACTTGTTCTTTTATACCATTATTTTGTATTTCTAGATAATAATCTTTTCCAAATATCTTTTTGAACCATAGTGCTGTTTCTTCTGCTTTTTCTAGATTGTTTTCTAATATATATTGATTGACTTCTCCTGCTAAACATGCACTTAGTGCAATAACTCCTTCATGATATTTTTCTAGTAGTTCTTTGTCTATTCTTGGTTTATAATAATATCCTTCAACAAAGCTAAGGGAAACCATTTTGCTTAAGTTTTTATATCCTTCATTATTTTTGGCAAGTAATATTAAATGATTATATGTATTATCTACTCCTGAGTCCTTATTAAATCTACTTCTTTTTGCAACATAACATTCACAACCTATAATTGGTTTTATTCCTTCTTTTTTACATGCTTTATAAAAGTCAATTGCTCCATACATGACTCCATGGTCTGTTATAGCTATTGCCTTCATTCCTAGCTCCTTCGCTCTTACTGGTAAGTCTTTTATTCTATTTGCTCCATCTAGTAGACTAAATTCACTGTGTATATGTAAATGCACAAATTCTGACATGTTTTATCTCCTTAAATTTTATGTCTCTATTTTACAATACATTTACAATAAAATCAATGAGATAATTATATTAATCATGAAAGTTTAATCATATTACAAAATAGAAAGTAGTACTTAGAAATAGTAAAGAAAGTGTAGGGACAATTATTAATCGTCCGCCCTTCGAAGAACATGCTTAAAAATATAATATTTTAGCAAGCCTTTGTTAGAACGGGCGATTGCTAATCGCCCCTACAATTCGAATATGTATGGTTTTTAAAATTATTCTCTCTAATTTCTAATCTCTAACCTCTAAATTCTAGTTAATACTTGTACAAAATTATAGATTAATAAACTATTAATTACTGAAAATGCTACAAATACCCCTAATGCCATTGATAATAGTTTATTCTCCTTCATCTTTTTCCATACTCTTAAATTAAAATCAAATAACCTCTTCATATATATAACACCTCTTTTATAATATATATGATGGGTTATTTGATTTTATTCATAAATTTTTAATAATTTTTTATGGATTTTTCCATACTGCATATAAGTCTATTGTTTTTCCTGCACTTCCATACATTGTATCTCCTACTTTTGCTTCTGCTTCTGTTGCTCCTTGTATGCTTGACCATCCTTCAAAAACTTTTGAACTTTTTTGTGGTATCTCTGATATTACTTGTAGCCTTCCAACTGTACTTGTTATCGATTTTGTATTGCTTGTATTATCTTGCCATCTTCCTCCTTCTAAATGATAATTTACTGTAAAGTTCTTTGTAGTATCATCTAAATTAATATATGATGATGCTTTTACTAAACCATATCTAATTCTTCCTACTGCTGTATAATATGATTTTAATACCTTTTTTTGTATGTCTAAATCTAAATTCCTATTATTAATTCTTTTTTCTTTTATATATTTTTCCATTGTGTATACGTTTTGATTTTCTATTGTTTCAATTTCACAGTCATAATCCGCATATTCGTTATGCTTATAATAGTAATAATAATCATTTGAATTACCTTTAGTATATCTATATCTCTCAAATTCTACTGAAGCATATCCTATAATTTCAATATTACTATTTATATTTCCCAGTAATTCATCACAAGTTATTTTATGATAATATCCCTTTGATTTCATTCCCGCACTATTATCATACTCAATAAAATCTATTGCTTTTGCACTACTATATTTTTGATTTGTTGTACTATTAACTACTACATAATTATTATAGGTAGTAGTTCCTATTGGTACATCTTTTAAAAAGGCTGTTACTGATACATTATTTAATATTTTCTCCCAATCTTCTCCTGTTAGTTGTGGCATTTCATAAGTTTCTGATGTTCTCCCTTCATAATTATATATTGCATTATTTAAGTTTGTAGTTATGGAATCTTTCATTACATTTATTTTTTCATTCATAAATGCTGATTCCTCATTTTCTGGGTCATTATTTCTATCTATTAATAAAATTTCTTGATCATCAGTACTTAATTTACTTATAACTATATTATATAAATCTGTAAATTGCTTTGCTTCATAATAATACATCATCGCATCTGTTGTATACTTTGACTGATTTATTCTATTTGTTCCTGATTCAATTTTGTTATTATAAATTGTTTCTGGAATTATATCATAACCTTTATATTTTATTTTTGATTGTCCTCCTGGATTAATTACTTTTGTTATTACATCTCCTTTTTCATCTTTAGTTCTAACATATGCAAAGTCTGGTGATACATCAATATACTCTGGTACTACTAAGTATCCTGATGCTGATATTGTTTGATTATTTCCATATGTTCCATATATTGATACATAATTGTCTAATGAATATGCTATTGTAATATTGATATTATTACCATTATTATAAGTTTTTGTATAATATACATATGGTTTTAATTCTGCTCCTGTCCCTTTATCATTTTGTGCATATATATAGTATCCATCATATAATCCAAATACTATTGCTGGTACATAGCTTAGTATGTAATTATTTGATGCACCAGATAATCCCATACTTGATGATAGACTTGTAGAAAAAGTTGAAATTACCGCTTCTAAATCCCTTATTTCCTCACCTATTACTGAAGATTTATCACCATTTATTGTGTTTAGCTCAAATGCTGCCATAGTATCAAATGTTGCTCCTAGTAGAGCTGTATCATATTTTGTTTTTGTTGCTAATGTATCTATTTGTAAACCTGTATATTGTGACATTATTAGTGCCATTGGTAACATTATTACTAAAAATACTATTATTAAATGTTGTAACTTCATTAGTTTATTCCTCCATATATATGTTACCATTAATTAATTCTAAAATCAACAAATTATGACCTTTTTCATAATTTTTCCATAATTCAATCCAAAGGTATGTACCCATTTCTATTTTTAAGTATTTTCGTCTAAGGACGGGCGATTAATAATCGCCCCTACAACATCTAATTATAAATTTTGCCTATTGTATTTTTTCTATTTTAATTTGTTTAAAATTTCATTTGCTAATTGCTCATTTATTCCTTTTACCTTGGTCAATTCTCCTATTGTTGCATTTTTTATTTTTTCTACTGTTCCAAATTCTTGTAATAATGCTTGTTTCTTTTTTTCTCCGATTCCTTCTATTTCGTCTAATACTGATTTTGTTACCGCTTCTTCTCTTAGTTTTCTATGATATTCTATTGCTGTTTCATGTACTGTGTCTTGAAATGTTGTTATTGTGTTGAATAGTTTTTCTGATATTTCTATTTCTTTTCTGTCTTCACCTATTAATGCTCTTGTTTGATGTTTGTCATTTTTTACCATTCCATATACTGGAATTTCTAGATGGCATTTTTCTATTGCTGTTTTTATTGCTCTTATTTGTGTTATTCCTCCATCTGCTAATATTAAATCTGGTAATTCTCCAAATCCTCCTTTTGGATTTTCTATTGAATGTTTTAGTCTCCTTGTTACCACTTCTTCTGTACATCTTGGATCATCTTGTCCAAATACTGTTTTTATCCTAAATCTTCTTGATAGACCTTTGTTTATTTTTCCGTCTTTCATTACACACATTCCTGCTACCATAAAGGTTCCTGATATATGTGATATATCGAAACTTTCTATTTTTCTTGGCAATTTTTCTAATTTTAATTTTTCTTTTAGTTCACTTAATATATCATATTTGTCTTGTTCTTTATTATTTAAGGTTATGAGTGCATTTTGTTCTGCCATTTCTATAAATCTTAACTTTTCTCCTTTTTGTGGTGATTTTAGTTCTACCTTTCGTTCCGATATGTTTGTTAACCATTGCTCTATACTTTCTTTGTCTTCTATTTCCTCTCTTAACATTATTTTTGATGGAATGTTTAGATTATTCATATAATATTGTTTTATAAATCCTGATAGTATTTCTTTGTCTTCCATATCTTTTAAGTTATCAAAGAAATAGTGTTCCCTTCCTATCATTTTACTTCCTCGTACAAAGAATATTTCTATACATACTATTAGCTCATTTTTGGCAAGTCCTATTACATCTATATCATTAATATTTGTATTTGATACTTTTTGCCTTTGTGATATGTTTTCTATTGCTTGTATTCTGTCTCTTAGTTCTGCTGCTGTTTCATAGTTTTGTGATATTGCAGCATTGTTCATTTCTTCTTTTAATTTATTTACAACTTTATCTATCTTTCCATCTAATAACATTTCTATCTGATGTATTTGTTCCATATATTCTTCTCTTGATACTTTATTTACACATGGTCCTAAACATCTTCCTATATGATAGTTTAAGCATACTCTCTTATTTGATTTGAAATTTTTGCATTGTCTAATTTTAAATTTTTCTCTTATGAAATTTATCATTTCTTTTGCACTGCCTGGGTTTGCATATGGTCCAAAGTATTTTGAACCATCATTTACTAGCTTTCTTGTGATAAAAACATTAGGGTATTGGGATTTTACATCTATTTTTATGTATGGATATGTTTTATCATCTTTTAATAGTACATTGAATTTAGGTCTATTCTTTTTTATTAAATTACATTCTAGTATTAAGGCTTCTGCTTCGTTTTCTACAACAATATACTCAAAATGGTCTACTAATGAGACCATTTTTTCTATTCTTGTTGTTTTATTATTTTTTCTAAAGTATTGTCTAACTCTATTTTTTAGTGATATTGCTTTTCCTACATATATAATTTTATCTTCTTTGTCATGCATTATATAGACTCCTGGCTTGGCAGGCAATTTTTTTAATTCTTCTTCTATGTTAAACATTTTCACTCCTCTTTAATTGCAAAATAATTGCCCTTTGGCGTTGTTGTTGTTCAGTCGATTTCTCCTCAACGTGCACACGCACGCCTCCGGGAATATCTCCTTCACACGCCTAGCCAAAAAACAATTCTTTTGCAATTTTATAGTTCTATACTTTTAAATTTTCACCAGTTCATGTTTCTATATAGCCAATGTATGGAAGGTTTCTATACCTATTATCAATATCAAATCCATATCCAATTATAAACTTGTCTGGCACTATAAATCCAACATGGTCAAGTGGAACTTCAAATTCACGTCTACTTGCTTTATCTGCTAATGTACAAACTTTTAAACTTGCAGGATTTTTGCTCTTTAAATAGTTTAATAAAAATGTCATACTTCTTCCAGAGTCTACTATGTCTTCTAATATTAATACATGTTTACCTTCTATTGGTTCTCTTAAATCTTCTAGTAATTTTATTTCTCCTGTACTTTGTGTTCCTTCATAGCTTGAAATTGTTAAGAATTCGTATTTTAATTTTGTTTTCATTTTTAGAGTTAAATCAACTGTAAAAAATACTCCTCCTCTCATTACACATACTACTGTTACTTCTTTTCCTTCATATTCTTTATCTAGTTGTTCTGCTAATTCATATAATCTTTTTTGAATTTCTTCTTCACTTATTAGTACTTTTATTTTTTCTTCCATACTCCATTTTTCCTTTCTTATTTTTAAGGATTTATTTATATAATTATATAATAGATACCGCTGATTTTCAATTGTTTTTATAATAAATCTGGAAAATGTAAATATCTTTTATGAATATTTTACATGTTTTTGCATAAAATACTATTTATATAAATTTTTTAATTTTCAGGAGGTACATATGCCTTATAAAAAATTTTTTAAAGATAAAAACAATTCTAATACGCAAAATATTAACCATAATATGGAGTTAATTAATTCTATTTTTAAGACTCAATCTGAGCTATTAAGTGCTACTAGTAATTATGAATATGCAGAAGGAGAAATGATTGATTACTATTCTTATCATATAAAAGCTACTAAGTCTAAGTTAGATTATTTAATGAAAAATGCTAAGTCTTGTGGTATTGCTATTGATAGACTACAACAACTTGAGTTAAAATCTTTTGAAGATTATCAGGTAGGATAATCTCTTTGGAATTTTCTTCTAGAAGCGGGCGATTGCTTATCGCCCCTACACTGTTACGATAATATATTTTAAGAATAATTTTTAACTTTAATATTTATATGTTCTAAAAGTCCAAGCTATAACATACCTATTATCATGAGGTGATTAGCTTGGATATTTATACAATTCTTGGTTTTTTAACTGGATTATGTATTTTGTTTATATTATGCAGAATTTTTATAGTACCATTAAAATTTATGTTAAAACTTTTGGCTAATTCATTGATTGGTGCTATTATACTTTTAATCGTAAATTTCGTTGGTAGTTATTTTGGGTTTCATATTGGTTTGAATTTTATTACTATTCTTTTTGTGAGTGTATTAGGTGTTCCTGGTGCTATTTTGTTAGTAATAATTCAACTCTTAGTATGATTCAACTTCGACTAAGATTATGTCTTCTCCTATACATCGTATTTGTTTCCATGGGATTACTATTTCATTATTGTTTAAAAATATGTTTATCTTATTGGTATTCCCTGGAACAATTATTGAGGTAATGACTCCACTCTCTAAGTCTGCTGTAACATCTTGAACATATCCGTAGTCTTCTTCCATCTTTTATATTTATAACTTCTTTATGCTTAAAGTCTAATCCTTTTCCATTCATATATTTTCATCCCTTCATTTTTAATTTGTTATATTATATGTGTTTATAGGATTAAAAATGTGAGTATTTTTTAAGGGCACATGCAATGTGCCCCTACACTATTATATTCATTTCTTTCAGTTGTTTCTCTAATTGTTTTGCATTTTCAAATACTATTCCTTTAATTCCTGCTTTATTTGCCATTTTTACATTATCTTTGTTATTATCTATAAATATTGTTTCTGATGGTAAAATTCCTTCTTTTTCTAAAAGATATTTAAAAGTTCCTTCATCTTCTTTTAACATTCCATATTCATATGAGAAATGTTGATGTTTGAATATTTCCAGTTCTTTATTAGTTCTTAATATGTATTCTACCCATTCTTTTATATGGTCTGATAATAAAATAAGATTATATTTTTCTTTTAGTTTCTCTACTATTTTCATTGTTCCTTCTACTTTTATATCTAAATTTTGTCTAATAGATTTTTTTATTATTTCTTTACTCCTTTAGGCATTTTTATCATTTTACCGATGCCAGTAAAATGTTCAAATCTACAATGATTTCTTACTTCAAATCCAGTTTCTAATAAATATTCTTTTCCTTTTACTCCAAGTGTTATATATCTATGTTTTAATCTTCTAAAATTATATCTTCTACTTTAAGTTTTTCCTCATTCTTCAAATTCAATTATACCTAAGTCCACAAAAGATATTAGTAGTAAACTTAGCAAATACTGATTATTATGTAACTGTTCATAATTATATATTTCATTGCTGAACTTTCTTGTGTTGTCTATTTCTATTTTATTTATTCCTATTTTTTCTAATGATTTAACTAACTCCTTAAATGAATTCTCTAATGTTTCCTTTGACATATTACTAGAATTATATCCCTTAGAACCAATATATTCTTTTATTGTTTGAGTTTTAAAATTGCATCTTTCACTAAATTTGAACATATCTACTTCGAAGTTTGATATTATAAAACTTTCTACCGAAGGATAACTTAACAATAGCATTCCTCCAATACTATCAAACTTATTATCTTCACTTGGTTCTCTTGAATTAGTATACTTATCTAACAATTCTCTTATATATGGTTTATCTTCTTGTCTATCGCAATCAAATAAGTAGTATATTGAAATATCTTCATAATTAAACTCGTCATCATAATTTTTTAATATATCAATTTGTTTATCTATAAACTCTCTATCAGCCATAGTTTTAATGTTGCTCTCTTTTGAATTACAAATAAAAACTTTAGAATTCTTATTTGTTCCACTCACATACTTTAAGCGCCTTTTTCCTCTTCTATCAATCGAAATTACTTTTTCATAATTTAATATATTTTTAAATATATGTCCTAATAATTTTATCTCTGTTTTTTCTCCCTCAACAATATACAGCACTGTTCCTATATTTTTATCTGAATTAATTGTAAATTTTTTATTTAGTATTTGGTATTCCATTGAAAACTCCACTTAAATACATTTTTTCTAAATTTTGAGCTTCTCTAGGCTTTTCGTCAGAAACTCTATTAATTTTGCTTCCTTTACCATCAATAAAATCTACTGTATATATTTGATCTGGTCTTAATAGTGTATTTGTTAATAAGTTTGTTGAATGAGAGACAATAAATAATTGCGCATCTTTCGAATGTTTCATAAAATATTTTATAATTTTTTCTTCTAGAATATTGTGTAATCCACTACTAAATTCATCTATTATTATCATAGCATTTTTTTGCATAGCTTCTATAATTGCTGGTAAATTATTAACAAGCACTTTATTTCCTACCGATTCTGAACCTAAAGGCATTCCAAATTCCATATTTTTTCTAATTAAAAATGCTTCTTTACTATTATCAGGCGTTTTAAATGAGACTTTTCCATTAGTATATTCATTAGTATATTTTACATACTGATTACATCCTATATCCTCTAACAATTTGTTAAATTCCTCTGTTCCTTTATTCTCAAAGTAATCTTGATATATTCCTCTAGAAAAGCTATTTGCAACTTTATATATCATCTTTAGTTCTTGGTCAATATAGACTGAATTTTCTAAAAATTGATACCATTTTTTTAGAGTTTCATTATCTATAAATCTTGTATCAAAGTATATTTTTCTTATAGCTGATTGATTTGCTTGTAAATTGTTTACTTCTATTCTTTTATCATTTCCATCTGTATATATTGCATTTGTCTTCAATCTATCCAAAACATTTTTATTATTTATTAGCAAATTCTCTCTTAGAATTTCCTTTTCATTAAATTCTAATATGAAATTTATTATGGATTTATTTATTAAAAATTCATATTCTAACTTTGCTTGTTGGTTACTTTCCTTAAAAAAGCATACATATTTACCTAATATTACATCATTTGGCCAAACTAGAAACTCTAGCAAAAATCTAATTGCTTGCAAAATGGTAGATTTTCCAGTTGCATTACCCCCTACTATTAAAGCACCTTTTAAAATATTGTTATCTGCTTTATTTGTGTCATTCAAAATTTCATAACCTGTAGCATTAAAATCCAATTCACTTTTTTCCATAAAAGATTTAAAATTTTGCAAAGATAATTTAGTTAGCATACTATACACCTCCTATATATAATTTTAGCACATATTGAAAATTTATGCAATTTTTTTACATCATGTTCATAGTTTACTGTATTTTTTTTACACATTTTTGACATTACTCTTGTCCTCTAACTTAATTTTTTTATTCATCCAATATCCACTATATAATCATATAACAATTTTATATCATCAAGTATCTCTTTACTTCCAACAGTTACTTCGCCCTCGTATTTAAAATATTTTCCATTTTCATATTTTACAAAATCTCCAATTTTAACTTCTGAACTTCTTCTTTTTTAGGAAAAAATACCATTTTTTCATCTGTCCCTTTTAAACATATATCATTTTCTCCAATATCGCTTACATAATATATAGCACCTTCTCTTTTTGCTTTTTCTTGCAATTCACATTGTTTTTCTATATATTCAAATGTTTTCTCTAATTCTTTTTGCAACTTTTCATTATTTAGTTTGATTTTTCCATTATATTCAATATATTGTCCATTTTTTAGTATCAATTTGTCTCCTAATTTTAATTTTTCAAGTATTCTATCTTCTATCATTGTCTGTGTATGAAATCTATTACCAGTCTGTGTATTGTATAGCATAATTCCATTTTCTTTACTATACTTAAGTGATGTTACTCTATATATTGCTCCTTCGATTTTTTCCCTTGGATATCCTGATGTCAAAACTTCTTTTGTCAAGGCTAGTCTTTCTAATTTTTCCTTTAATTGTTCATCATTTGTCGCTATCTCTTCATCATATTTAACATATTTACCATCTTCTATTTTTATGAAATCCCCCGTATCTATATTTTCCCTTAATTCTTTAGCTATATTAATGTCTTTTGTTTCCTCTCCTGTTCTTAAATTTAGCAATCCAACATCTCTATTATACACAGAATTAACCGCAAAAATATCACCTTCCTGTCTTGACTTTCTCTCAATTTCCATAGAATTATATATATCTTCTATCTCTTTTTTTGCTTCATCTGATCCTAATTCATATTTTCCATCATAAGGTATATATTTTCCATTTTTTACAATTAAATATCCACCTATAAATATTTTTTCAAAATCTTCTTTCGACATTTCATGCATACTAGAATATAAGCCACTTTCATATCGCATTTCTTTTTCATATTCTGTGCCATACACATCTATAGGAAATTTATCTCCATCCTTTACATTAATAAGTGTTATTCTATCTCCATTTATGTTCTTAATCATATATATCGAGTCTTCTTTCAAATTTTTAGCTTTACGAATTTTTTCACTATTCTTTCTCTCCAAAAGTTCATCAATTTCTTTTTGTATTTTTTTCGTTTTTCCTTTTATTTCCCCTTCATATAAAATACTTCTTCCATCTTCTATCTTAATAAAATCACCTTCTTGAAACGTTTTTGCTAAATTACGTCCTATTGTTTCGCTCTCAAAATATTCACCAGTTTTTACATCCATTACATATACATAATCATCTGCAATTTCTTCTATTATATAAATGTTACCATCTTTTTCATTTACATTTTTTTGTGCTTTTATCCATTCCTTTTCATTCTGCTTTGTAGCCTTCTCATTAATAATAAATTCTCCATCCCTAACTTTCAGAACGGTTCTACTATTTGTATTTTCAGGCAATTTTGAATTTGCCACTTTTAAAACTTTTATTCCATCATCTTCATAGGAAAGTAATGTGTAATCATTCCCTTTAATTCGTGATAGCACATTATAGGTAATCTCATTATCTCTATGTATTTTATTTGATATTCCTTTAATTGTACTTGTTACAATTCCCAGTCCTCCAACTGCTAGTAAATATTTTGCAAGTTCTTTTGTAAATTCTGATATTTCATCCTTTGTACTAGTTTCTTTTCCTTGTTCTAACTCTTTTTCGCGAGTACAAAAATCATCAATGTCCATAACTTAACATCCTTGTTTTTTTTAATTTATAAATGGATTATTTATGTATAGAAATATACATGATATAAATTTTTCTTGATTAAAATCTATACCTATATTACTATATTTTTTAGTTTTTTTCAATACTTATTTATAAATTAAAAAAGAAAGCATATTTAAGTTTATGCTTTCTAAATATTCGATAGTTAGTAAATTAGGTTCTATTTTACTTTTGGCTCCATCTAAATTAATATTATTCATTATGAGAGTGCAATCTGCTTGTCCAACATAAAAATAGAATATATTTAATTTTGAATCATCAATACTAATCTTTTTGTCATTATCATTATTTGTTATAGTATTATTAACTATCTCATTTAGATTTGTACCATTATCTTGTTTGTAGTAATCATTTTTTGTTATTATATTTTCCTTCTTTGGATTGTAAATTTTATTAATATAGGCTAGAGCTATTATCAATATTACTACAATTATTGCTATAATTATTCTAGTTTTCTTTTTCACTTAATCATTTCTCGCTTTCTTACTTAATAAATACTTTATCATATAATATAAATTTTTGAAAGAGCTTTATCTAGAGGTAATGACTCCACTCTCTAAGTCTGCTGTAACATCTTGAACATATCCGTAGTCTTCTTCCATCTTTTATATTTATAACTTCTTTATGCTTAAAGTCTAATCCTTTTCCATTCATATATATTCTTCCCTTCATTTTTGATTTGTTGTTATATTATATGTGTTTTTAGGGTTAAAAATGATTGAAAAAGATTTGCTAAATTAATAGTTACTCTTAAATACTCGTTCCCTCCTTTTTACAATGTTTTTTAATATTATGGAAAATTTAGAGTCAAAATTCCATGATGTTTCTATATTGATTAAGAATAAAACTTTACAACTTTTACGAACATTTGATTGACTTTTGTGTATATTTTTTATATAATGCTATTTAAGGTGAGCAAAGCAGGATGTGGCGTGTCGTTTTCTAACGAAAGGAGGGCGATGCTGCATTTATGATTGTATTAGTTATTGCATTATTTGTAGCTTTAGTAATAACAAAAAGAAAGCTAGACAACAAGAAAAGTACATCTCTGCTTGACCGTTAGAGATGCACTTTAATTTTCAACTAAATTTATAACGGCACGCCACTTCTGTGGTTGCTCGCCTTTGTTATATTTATTATACTAGAATTAGATTATGATGTCAATCGTTTTCTCTTATTATTTTCCTGCACTAATTTTTTAAATCTTGAATTTTAAAAATTGTATACTTTTCCAACCTCTGTAATAGATACTTTTATTTTCTCTTTCAAATCATTTACAAATTTATTGCACACATCATCTGTTGTGCAATGAGCTAATATAACTTCTTCTACATTATCTTTCATATAATTAATAACTTTGTTTGTATTTTCATCTATTTCCCTTAAATGAAATCCTCCTATTACAGCTAATACTTTATTGTTGTTTGTAACCTTTTTTGCATGTTCTACTATGTTACATATTCCACTATGGCTACATCCTGCAATTACTATTATTCCATTTTCAGTATTAATGACCATTCCTGAATCATCTAACACCTCATCATTTTGTCCATTTTCAAGTACCCATTTTTTAAGTTTTATTGGATATTTTCTTGTGATTTCTCCTAAATAATACGTACTTTGATTGATTTTATATGGTTCTTTTGTAAAATGTGTATTATATTTATTTTCTAGTTCTTCCTTTGTTAATTGTATTCCTGAATAATGTGAATGATCGTCTTTCCACCATCTTTTTAGTGTACAATTAGGATGAGCTATAAATTCTACTTTGTTATTAAAATATTGAAGTCCATCACCATGATCATAATGACCATGACTTAATATTATTGTATCTACTTTATTTAACTCTATTCCTAACTTCTCTGCATTTTTCATAAATTTTTCACTTGGTCCAGCATCAAATAAAATTTTGTTGTTTTCAACTTCTACATAAGCAGAAAAACCATCATCATTTTCAAATTTGTCCTTATTAGAATTTCTTGTGTCATTTAAAATAACTACTTTTACCATTTTATCTTTCCTCCTATTATTTTAATTCATATTCTCTTATTTTTCCATTTTTTAAACCTAAATTCAAAAATTTACCATCTTTTGGTATTCAATTAAAATACGATTGTTCATATTTCTTTGCATCTTCTTGCCCTGCTTTAATATCAGACAATTTTTCTATGTAATCTCTTTCTACATTTTTTGTCTTTTCAATAATTTTTTAGCATTAATTTTTATATCTACTTCTTGTTGTGTTATACTATCCAAAGGAAAATCTATTACACTATTAAATTCATTCTGTAAGTTTTCATCATCATGTATTAAATATAAAATATTTGATACATCATATATTTCAACGTTATATTCTTCTTTTATTAGTCTTTTATACTCTTTTGGTACTTTATCTAATATTACAATTATGCCAAATTTCTTTTCCTTTTTTAATAATTTATAAAAATATTCTAAAATATGTCCTAAAAAATAAACTGAAAACTGAATTTTAACTACAACACAATATTTATTTTTCTCAAATTCAAATACAAAATCAGGTAAATATATTCTAGGTCTTCTTATTAACTCATCATCTTCTAAATTAACAAAGTTAATTAAATCTCTCAAATACAGTTTTTACTAATTCCTCTGCTTTATTACTTTTGGGTGTTATAATTTTACCTATCATTATACTTTTCTTCTAACTTCTTATTTATTACTTTCATTCAACATTTTCATCATTTTATCGAAATCACTTTCTAATTGTTTCATTTCTCTATCTCTGTATATTTCAAATTCTCTTTCTGCCTTTTCTACTGCTTCTTTATGTGATATTTTGCCATTATCTTCTAATAACTTTCTTTTATTTTGTACTATTTGATTATCTAATTCATTTATCCAATCATTCATTGTCATTTCTCTTTGTTCTAAAGCTTGCAATTCTGCAAAATCTAAAAATTGTGATACTAATAAATTCAACCTTTGTAATTCTATCTCTGATAAATAATTTTTTGCTATTTTTACATCATCAATAGTTATATAATCTCCTTTAAAATTAGTCATTCCTACAAATGGTTTTTCATTATCTACTCTTTCATATATAATTTCAGCTGCCGTATGTTCATGAACTGCAAAATGTAATTTATTTTGAACTGTTGCAAAAAATTTTTTTGTTAAATCCGCTCTTGGGTCATAATCTATTGATGTTGCATATATGTCTGTAACTTGTTGATAAAAATTTCTTGCAGATGAACGAATGTCTCTAATTCTTTGTAATAATTCTCTAAAATATCTATTTCCTCCTTGTTTTAATCGTTCGTCATCCATTGTAAAACCTTTTTGCATATATTCATGTAATCTCTCGGTTGCCCATATTCTAAATCTTGTTGCAACTTGTGATTGTACTCTGTATCCTAATGATATTATCATATCTAAATTATAATGGTCGATCTTTCTTTTTACCTGTCTATTTCCTTCATTTTGAACTAACAAGAATTCCTTGTTAGTTGATTCTTTGTCTAATTCTTTATCTTTATATATATTGATTATATGTAAGCTTATATTTTGTTGTGTTGTTTTATATATTTCTGCAATTTGATTTTGGTTTAGCCATATATCTTCATCTACAAATCTAACATTTACTTTTGTAATTCCATCCTCATCTTGATATATTATAATATTGTTATCATTTTTTGACATATATTTCCTCCATTATCTATAGTAACTTTTTACAAGTATATCATAATAATAATGAAAAATCTATGACTTTGACCATTTTTATTTGAATTGTTACCACCTATTACCTATCTAAGATTTTGCTATAGCAAGTTCTCTATTTGTAATGCTTTTATTAAAGTCTCATTGATTTTAATACTATGGAAAATTTAGAGTCAAAATTTCATGATGTTTCTATATTGATTAAGAATAAAAATTTACAGTTTTTACGAACATTTGATTGACTTTGATGTGTGTTTTTTATATAATACTATTTAAAGGTGAACAAAGCAGGATGTGGCGTGTCGTTTCCTAACGAAAGGAGGGCGATGCTGCATTTATGATTGTATTAGTTATTGCATTATTTGTAGCTTTAGTAATAACAAGAAGAAAGCTAGATTATCCCTCACCATATAGCCTGTCCTTTTTTGACCCAATTGTTAATTAACTCATCTTGTATATGTAAATTTCCTTTACCTATTCCTATTGATATATTGGGTCTATTTTTTCCATGATAATCTGTTCCTCCAGATGCATATTTTTTATGCTCATGGCAATATTGTAATAGGTATTCTATTTGTTCTTCTGTAAATGTTGAATAATAACATTCTATTCCATCTATTTCATAATTACTTATTAGTTCATTTAATATTTTGTCTGCATTTTCTTCATACTGATATATGTGTGGAATAAATACTAATCCCCCTGCTTTCTTTATTAGTTCTATTACTTGTCCTACTGATGGAATTAAATCGCTTTCATCTATATAAAATTTACTATTTATATTACTTGTATGCCTTTTAAAAAAAATGGCTTCACTTTCCCATGAGTCTTGGTCTGGTATAAATTGTTTGTTATATATGTTTTTTCTCATTTCTTTTTGTAGATATTCTGTCGCATAGTAATAGCCACTTTTTTTATAATTAGAAAGAACATCATCATCAAATTTCATTCCTATTTCTATACATTTATCATAAAGTCTTTTTAATTCTGCTTCATTTATTACTTCAAATGGTTTATATAATTTTTTTATTTCTTCATTTATTATTTTATAATCAATATAGTATCCTAATAGTTCTATTGAAAATCCTAATATATATGCTTGTAATTCTACTCCTGGTATTAATTTTCCTGTATAATAATTTTTTATATTGTCTTTTTCAATTTCCTCATAAACTTTACAATTATCATGATCTGTAATTGATATATAATTTAGCCCTAATTCTTGTGCTTTTTTCAATATTGTTTTATAATCATCTGAACCATCTGAAAATGTGCTATGCATATGCAAATCAATCATTGCTCATACATCTCCTTTTAATATTCTCCCTTTTGATGCTGTACTTTTTTGTTTCCTTCTATTTTATGTCTCTCACCTAATTTTCTTTCTATTTCTTCAATTTTTATATCTTTATCTATCATTAAAACTAATATATGATATGCCAAATCGCAAATTTCTCCTATTAGTTCTTCCTTGTTTTCGTTTTTTGCTGCTATAACTGTTTCTGTTGCTTCCTCACCTATCTTTTTACATATTTTATCTACACCCTGATCTAATAAATAATTTGTATATGAGCCTTCTTTTGGATTATATTTTCTATCTTGTATCATTTCATATACTTTTTTTGTTATTTGATTATAATCATTTTCACTTGTTTTTATTTTATTAAAGAAACATGAGTGGCTACCTTTATGGCACGCTGCTCCTATTTGTTCTACTTCAATTAATAATGTATCTTTATCACAATCTAATGACATAGTTTTTATTTTTTGATAGTGTCCTGAAGTTTCTCCTTTATGCCATAGTTCTTTTCTACTACGTGAATAAAAATATGTTTCATTTTTTTCTAACATATATTTATAACTTTCTTCATTTACATATGCTAACATTAATACTTCCTTTGTATAAAAATCTTGTATTATCGCTGGTATTAGTTCCATTTTTTCAAAATCTGGTTTCATTTTTCTATCCTCCTAACACTTATATTATTTTTTGCTAATTCTTCTTTTACTTCATCTATTGTTGCTTCTTTGTAGTGAAATAATGATGCCACAAGTGCTGCATCGCAATTTGTTTTTTCAAATACATCTACAATATCTTTTATACTTCCACACCCACCACTTGCTATTACTGGTATTCTTACATTTTCTACAATTTCTTTTGTCATTTGGATATCATAGCCTTTTTTGGTTCCGTCTGCATCCATTGATGTTAATAATATTTCTCCTGCTCCTAGTTCTTCACATTTTTTAGCCCACTGTACTAAATCTAATCCTGTATTTTCTCTTCCACCTTTTATATATACTTTAAAATTACCCTTCTCATCTCTTTTTCCGTCTATTGCAACAACTACACATTGTGATCCAAATTCTTTTGATGCTTCTTTAATTAAATTAGGTTTTTTTACCGCTGCTGAATTTATAGAAACCTTATCTGCTCCACTTTTTAGTATACTTCTAAAATCTTCTAATGTTCTTATTCCACCGCCTACTGTTAAAGGAATTCTAAGTTCCTTTGCTCCTTTTTCTATTATATCTTTTATAATTTCTCTTTCTTCATAGCTTGCTGTTATATCTAAAAATACAATTTCATCTGCACATTGTGTTTCATACATTTTAGCATATTCTACTGGATCCCCTATATTAGTTAATCTTTCAAAATTAATTCCTTTTACAACTTTTCCATTTTTGATATCTAAACATGGTATTATCCTTTTTTTAAGCATCTTAATACCTCCACTAAATCTATTCTTTTTTCATAATATGCTTTACCTACTATGCAACCATAATATCCTAAGTTTGCTATATCATATAAGTTTTTTTCTTCTTTTATTCCTCCTGATACAATGAAATTTATATTTGTTTCTTCTTTTATTTTTTTATACATATCAAAATTTGGTCCGTAGTAATGTTCCATCTTTTGATATATCTGTTACTACTATATATTTAATACCCATTTTCTCTAGTTTTTTTATGAAATCTATGTAATTAACTTGACTTGTTTTAAGCCAACCAGAAATAGAAACATTATTGTCTTTTACATCTACACCAACTATTATTTTTTCTGGTCCATATTTGTTTAACATTCTTTCTAAAAATTCCGAATTATTTATTGCTGATGTTCCTAATATTATTCTATTTACTCCTATTTCTTCTAAATAAACCTTAGCCGTTTCGTCTGTTCTTATACCTCCACCTAATTCTATTGGAATTTTAACATTGTTTCTAATTTTTCTTATTGTTTCAATATTTACACTGGTTCCATCTTTTGCACCATCTAAATCTACTAAATGTAAGTATTCTGCTCCCATTTGCTCAAAATCTTTTGCTAATTTTTCTGGATACTTACTATATACTGTCTTCTGATTGTAATCTCCTTTATATAGCCTAACTGCTTCACCATCTTTTATATCTATTGCTGGTATTATTAACATTTAACAATCTCCTTCCATGCTTTTAATATATTTTGTCCAACTTCCCCACTTTTTTCTGGATGGAATTGACATCCTAGGACATTATTTCTACCAACCAAAGCAGGTATTTTTTGTTTTTCATATTCTGTATAACAAATTACTTCTTCATTGTTAAAATCTGCCATATATGAGTGAATAAAATAAACATCATCAAATTCTTTAACATATTTTAATATATTATTGTTTTTATTAAAATAAAGTTCATTCCATCCCATATGTGGTAATTTTTTAGTTGCTTTTATTAAATCCACATTGCCCTTTAAATATCCAAGACCTTTAGTTTCTTTAACTTCATAACCTTTTTCAAATAGCACTTGCATTCCTAAACAAATTCCTAAAATTGGTGTGCCTGCTTGTTTTCTTTCATTTAATATATCTATTAAATCATATTTTTTTAAATTTTCCATTGCAACATTAAAACTACCTACACCTGGTAAAATTATACCTTTCGCTTGTTTTATTTGTTCAATATCTCTTGAAATAATTGCTTCTATACCTATTCTCTCACAGGCATTTAATACACTTTTCACATTTCCAATATTATAGTCGATTATTACTACCATTATTCTATAACTCCTTTTGAAGACATTACTTTGTCTTTATTTTCATTATTAATTGTAATCGCTTGTTTAAATGCTCTTCCAAAACTTTTAAATAGTGCCTCTATTATATGGTGTGTATTTTTTCCATATTCTAAGTTTAAATGTAATGTCATTCCACTATTAACTGCTATTGCTCTAAAAAATTCTTCTGTAAGTTCTGTTTCAAATTGTCCAACTCTTTCACAAGGGATTTCTACATTGAATACTAAATATGGTCTTCCTGATATATCTAATGAGCAATGTGCTAGTGTTTCATCCATAGGTAAAAAAATATCTCCATATCTATTAATTCCTACTTTATTTCCTAATGCTTCTTTTATTGCCTTTCCTAACAATATTCCTATATCTTCAATACTGTGATGTCCATCTACATCTAAATCACCATTACATTTAACTTCAAGATATATTCCACTATGAAATGCAAATAGTTCTAACATATGATTGAAAAATCCTATTCCTGTGCTAATATTACTATTTTGGTTTAAATCTAAATTTATTTCTATAGATATCTCTGTTTCTTTTGTTTTTCTATCTAGTTTTGCTCCTCTCATTTATCTTAAACCTCCTTTAATCTTTAAGGTAGTTTCTCTTAATATAATGTTTGCTACCCTACAATTTCTTTTATTATTTTAATAAATCTATCCATTTGCTCATCAGTTCCTATTGTTACTCTTAACCAATTATTTATTTTAGGCTTATTAAAAAATCTTACTAAAACTTTATTTTTTCTCAAATCATTGTAAATATCTTCTGCTTTTTTATCTTTGTGCATTATAAATAAGAAATTAGCTTTAGACTCTAAAACTGTAAATCCTATATTTTCTAATTGCTTTTTTATACGTTGTTTTGTATCAATTATCATATTTCTCGTTTTATCAAAATATTCTACATCTTTTATTGCTTCTACTGCTAGCGTTTGTGCTATAAAATCTATTGGATATGAATTGAATGAATTTTTTATTTTGTTCATTCCATTAATTAGTTCTTTATTTCCAATGGCAAAACCTACTCTTAGTCCTGCTAGAGAGTAAGATTTTGATAATGTTCTAATTACTAATAAATTGTTATATTTATTAATTAAAGATACTACTGTTTCTCCTCCAAAATCAACATATGCTTCATCTATAATTACAACATTATTAGTATTGTTTTTTACTATAACTTCAATTTCGTCTCTTGATAAACTTATACTTGTTGGAGCATTTGGGTTTGCTATAATTATTCCATTGTTTGGTACTATATAGTCATTTATATCAATTGTAAAATTATCCTTTAATGGTACAATTTTTGCTTTTACATTATACATATCACTATAAACTGGATAAAAACTATATGATATGTCTGGCATCAAAATATTATCCTTTTCCATAAAGAATGTTTGAAATGCTATTGCTAATACTTCATCAGATCCATTTCCAACAAATATATTTTCTTTATTTAAACCTAATATTTCTGCCATTGTCTCTCTTAATATTGTACTTTCTGGATCTGGATATAATTTTAATCTACTTACATCTAAATTATCTAATGCTTTTTTTACTTTTTGTGATGGTGGATAAGCATTCTCATTTGTATTTAATTTAATGTATTCTCCATCTTTTGGTTGTTCACCTGGTACATATGGAAGTATCTCGTTTGCTTTTTTGCTAAAAAAATTCATCTTTTCACCTTCTTTTAAAATCTAACTTTAATTGAATTTGCATGTGCATCTAGTCCTTCTAAGTTTGCAAATTCTACCACATCTTCTTTAAATGTTTCTAATACTTCTTTTGGATAATAACTAAATGATGAATATTTTACAAAATCATATACTCCTAAGCTTGAATAGAATTTTGCTGTTCCTGATGTTGGCAATACATGGTTTGTTCCACTCATGTAATCTCCTAATGGCTCTGGTGAATTTTCTCCTAAGAATATTGATCCTGCATTATACACTTTGGATAATTGTGACATTGGATCTTCTAATAATAGCTCTAAATGTTCTGGTGCTATTTCATTTGCAACATCAAATGCTTCATTTATTGATTTTACTATGATTGCTGCTCCAAAATTTGTTAATGAATATTCTATAATTTCTTTTCTTTTTAAATATTTAATTTGTCTTTCTATTTCTAAATTTACCTCATTTGCAATTTGTTCACTTGTTGTTATTAAAATTGCACTTGATAATTTATCATGTTCTGCTTGGCTCATTAAGTCTGCTGCAATGTATTTTGCATTTGCTTTTTCATCTGCTATTACCAACACTTCTGATGGTCCTGCTATCATATCTATATCTACTGTTCCATATACATATTTTTTTGCTGTAGCAACATATATATTTCCTGGTCCTACTATTTTATCAACTTTTGGTATTGTCTCTGTTCCATATGCTACTGCTGCAATTGCTTGTGCTCCACCTATTTTATATATTTTTTCTATTCCACATACTTTTGCTGCTGCTAATATTACATCTGGTATTTTTCCTCCTGCCTTAACAGGTGTTATCATTATAATTTCTTTTACTCCTGCTAATTTTGCTGGTATAATATTCATTAGTACTGTAGATGGATATGCTGCTGTTCCTCCTGGTACATATACAGCAATTCTTTTTAAAGGTCTTACAAGTTGCCCCATTATTACATTATTATCTTTATATATTGTCCATGATTTTTCTATTTGATTTTTGTGAAATTCTGTTATTTGTTCTTTTGCTCTATTTAATATTCTTATAAAGTTTTCTCCTACTGCTTTTGCACCTTGTTCAATTTCTTCTTTTGTTACTTTAATTTCTTCAATATTATTAATCATATATCCATCAAATTGTTTTGCATATTCAATTAATGCTTTATCTCCATTATTCTTTACATTATTTACTATTTTTTCTACTGATTCGTTTACTTCTTTGTTTATATCCTCTTTTCTTCCATTTAAGTTATTTATTACATTACTTAAGTTTCCTTCAAAATACATTTTTTTTAACATTTTACATATCCCCTTTTACTTTTTTATTTAATTTATCTACTATTTCATAAATTTCTTTACTCTTATATTTTAAACTTACTTTATTTGATATTAATCTTGTTGATATATCACTTATTTTTTCAATTACCTCTAGTCCATTTGCTTTTAATGTTGAACCTGTTTCTACTAAGTCTACTATTGCATCTGTCATACCTATTATTGGTCCTAATTCAACTGATCCTTCCATTTTTATTATTTCTACATTTTCTGCTTTTGCTGCAAAATATTTCTTTGCAATATTAGGATATTTGGTTGCTATTTTTTCTCTTTTATTGAATACTTTATTTCTGTATTCTGGGTATGCTGCTAATGCAAAATAACATTTTCCTATATTTAAATCCAATAATTCGTTATATTCCGTAAATTCACTTTCATCTAATGTATCTTTTCCTACAATTCCTAAGTCTACAATACCATGCTCTATAAATGTTAAAACATCATTTGCTTTTACAAATATCATTTCTATATTGTCCTTTGTTTTAATTAATAGCTCTCTGTCTTTGTTTTCTATTGTTTCTGTATCATATCCACATTCCTTTAGCAATTTACACATGTCTTTTTCTATTCTACCTTTTGTTACTGCTATTCTAATCATTTTTCTCTCACTCTCCCTATATTGCTCTTAATATATTATCTAAGTAAAATGCCATTCCTATGGCTGGTACATCTTTTTTAAATGTTTTATATAATGTATCATATCTTCCACCACTAACTATTGGTTCAGGACTATCTGGTATATATACTTTAAACATTAGACATGTATAATATTCCATTGTGGGACACATACTTAAATCAAATATAATATCTTCCTTGCTATCAATCTTGTCATAAGTCATTCTAAGTTCTTTTAGAATTTGTAGGATTTTTTCATCTTCTACAGTTTTTATTATATCATCAAGCATATTTACATTTCCACAAAGCCTAGGTAGTTTCAATAGCAATTCTTTTAAATTTGCATTTAATGTTTCTTTTGTATTTATATATTTTTCCATTTCGCTTATATTTTTCTTTGATAAAATTTCTGTTAATTTTTCTTTATCTCCAACTAATTCGCATAGTCTATTAAAAAATTTGGCTGACCCTAATTCTAGTTTTAAATTATCTAATTTTAGTTTATGCATTACCTCTTCTAATATATTTATACATTCTACATTCCCAGAAATACTTGAATTATTTACTAATTCAATCCCTGCTTGATAGCATTCTGAATTTCTACCTTTATATGTTTGTTCGTTTCTATATACTTTGCCAAAATATGAGTATCGTGCTTCTTCTTGTATGTTATGAGAAAAGTAATGTCTTGCTATTGGAATAGTGAAGTCCCATCTTAGTGCTATAACTTTTCCATCTTTTCCAATATATTTAAATACCTTTTCTTCATCAAAATTTCTATATACACTTTTATACAAATCTACATATTCAAATAATGGTATTAATACTTCCTCAATCTTGTGTTTATTAAAAATTTCTCTTAACTTTGCTTCTATTTCCCTTAGTTTTGCAACATTCTCTGTTATCACTCCGCTACTTTCCTCTGGAATTAAATATTTAAATTCTTCTATATCCATTCTTATTTTCCTCCTTATAAAACAAAAAAGCTATGTAGACAATTTACCTACATAGCTTTATTTTAACTAATGCAGGTACAACACTTTAAGCTCTTGTACCTGCATAAATAATTATACAATACAAGCGCTTAAAAATGATGATGTACCTTTACAATATTTATTTTATTTCCCATTTAAAACACCTTTTTCTTATCAATTTATTACTAGTTTACAACATTTTTTCTATTTAGTCAATACTTTCTGAAAAAATACTTTGCTTATATCAAGTAAATTTCTCCTTTATCATTAATCCATTTGTTATTTCTTGATAAGTTATTTCTATTATCTGCATCCCATATTTTGGCATCATCATAAATTCTTATTACTACCATTACACATTTATCATAAAATAGCTCTTGGTATTGTCTTACTTCTCTAGAGATATTATACATTATTCGTTTTCCGTGTATAATTTGCTCCCTTTTTTATTGGTGGTATTGTTTCTGGAATGTATATTCTTAATATATCATCTTCTAATTTTACTCTATATTCTTCATCTATAAAGTCTATTGTTTCAGCATTATCAAATTCTCTCCATAAATTTCTTTGTTTTACTGTATCATACATATCCATTCTTGTTTTCTCTAATCTACAAAAATACCTTTCTAGTTCCTCATCTTTTATTTTTTCTTTTGTTTGTAATAATTTATTGCTTATTTGTTCAATTTCTCCAATCGAATCTAAAATTCTTTGATTTATCATAAAATCATCCTCTCTTTCTTTAATTTAATTTGGGGTATAAAAATAGAAGGTACAGATTTTCACTATATCTCCTTCTATCTTTCTATCTAAATTTATACTTTTTAAATATAAATTTAGATAATTTTATAAAAATTTTAACATTTTTAGTAAAAAATATAGACTTTTTGAATAGAATTCTATATAATACAAATAATGATTATATAGTGCTAATAAGAAAGGTGTTCTAATTGTTGAATGCTTGTTCTTAGGTGTACTATCGCAATGGAATTTTAAGGGTTTTCTATTTCTGGTATTCTAATATTGAGTGCTATGTTTTAGAAAGCTCTTTTATTTTTTCCATATTTTAAATAATCATATATTCTAATTGCCCTTCTTAAATTGCTTTTTAAACTATTATTATTACTTTCAAGTATATCATTATCTTTTTTAAATATTTCTATTAATATTTTTTCTAAGTCCTCTATATTTATTTTATCTTCTTCTAAATGAGCAATTTGGTTCAAAGCATGTTCCCAATTATTATTATGCTCTCTCCATATCTCTTCAATAGAATTGTATTTCATTCTGTGTCTACTATTTTTTATGCTTTTGCTTATTATATTATCGAAATTATTTTCTAATGCAATTTTTTCTAGTTCCACATATTTTTTGTTAGTTTGGCTTAAATATTTATTCAATGGTAGTCTATTCGAATTTTCTCTTTGTAATTTTAGACCAATTTGCTCAAGTATATCATCTGACTTAAACCTTTTATCATTCATGATGATATCCCTATACCACTCATTCGCTGAAAATCCCCTTAACCCTTCAAATGCAACTTCTTTAACTTTTCCTATTGCCATAACTAATTCTTCATCTTTTATTCTTTCATCTTCAATATTACCTACTTTAATAGTGTTAGTAGGTTCATTTGTTATAACAAAATTATATAATTCATCTTTATAATATCTTAATATCTTTGCTGGAATTTTATTTTTCTTTTTATATAATTCATCATACAATATAGAAAAATCACTCATCTTTATTTTGGTCATTTCTAAAAATTTTTCTTCCATTTTCATGGTATATTCACTTATTTCATAATTTTTTACACCAGTATTATATTCTACAAAAACAAACCTGTTTTTTAATTTTGCTATTTTCTCAGTATCTAGACATTTAATTATTGAGTTTAAAATTTTTTGTATATTGATATCACTTATTGAATATCCTATAAAGATTATTGGATGTTCTATAAATATAGTCATTAATTTTGCAGCTAAATAACTACTTTTATTATCAAATTCACTATAATCTTTCGAATCGATTACTATACTTTTAGGTTCTTCTATCGTTCCATGTATCTTATAAATTTCTCCTATCCCTTGTATTCCAGAAAATATCAATTCATCTTGTCCAACATATCTCTTATATCCTTCAAAATTATCCTCAAAAAAATCATCATAATTTGTTGTAATAATGCCAGATATACTTCTAATAGATAATTTCTTCAATTTTTCTATTTCTTCTATGTATTCTGTTGAAATGTTAGATTTATTTTTTATATACATAGCAACTTCTGCTTTAAATGGTGATACACTTTCTTGCTTTACTTTATTAGAATAGTATTGGTCTAAGTTCCTAATATTTCTGTCATTTCTAAACCATAAATTATTAAAATCCTTCTCTATAAGTTCTGCTATTTTAGGATATAATTCATTTTCATTTTTAATCAATTCTTTTGCTTTGTTTTCATATGATGCAAAGGCGAATTCGTCATTTGATATTTTGTTTATAAATATTTCTAATAATCCTTTCCAACTAGGTAAACCGTAATATCGTCTTGTTATTCCTGAACCAACAAATAGAAAAGGTGTTGTATTAAAACTATCTATTATTTCTTTTAAATTCTTATACATTTGTTTCACTCCTTGCATTCTTAAATTTATTGTTCAATTGTTGTTATTATATCATAATAATAATGAAAATTCTATGACTTTGACCGTTTTTATTTGAATTGTTACCACCTATTACCTATCTAAGATTTTTCTATAGCAAGTTCTCTATTTGTAATGCTTTTATTAAAGTTTCATTGATTTTAATACTATGGAAAATTTAGAGTGAAAATTTCATGATGTTTCTATATTGATTAAGAATAAAAATTTACAGTTTTTACGAACATTATAGGTTTAAAAAAACAATTTTTCTCTCTTTCATTTAAGTACCACTTTTTCATTCTCAATGTTCATATAAAATGGCTTAACATCTATCTATGAATTAAATTTTAAGTATATCATCATAGCAGACAAGCAATCTCAATTTTAGTATGGTGATGTGAATTTTTCAACTAACCATTTTTCTCCTGATTTCACTAATACAAATTTATTCTCTTTAATTGCAGGTTCATCATCATATTTTATTGTATCTTTAAATACAATTTCGTTTTTACTAATACTCTCTATACTTAATTCATCTGATATATATCTTGGATTTGCTCCAATTCCTTCATTAAAGTAATAGTATCCATCTTCTGCTAATTTAATATTCCAATATTCGATAAATTCTTCAAAAGCATTTTCTGTACACATAACTTTTATGTCTTTAAGATTTTCTTCTTTTGTTCTTAAATTTTCCCCTTGTCTTTCCACATTGTTAGTCATCCAAGACCAATAATATTCTTTAATTTTATTAAACTTTTCTTGTCCTAAATTTAATACTTCTGATTCAGACAAAATGTTTAAGTTGTTTTCTGTTCCCCATCTTCCAATTTCTGGTTTTGTTAAAAATAGGGCTCCTAATACTAAAATAACTATAATTAATGTTATTGAAATTAAAACTTTATGTTTTATAAAACCATCTGAAAATTTTATCATAATTATTCTCCTTTCTAAATTACTCTTATTATCACTTATTGCTAAAGTTTTAGCTACAAAGTTTCTTTCTACGTCTTCGGTTGTTAATTTTATTAATGTCTTGCAATATTCTCTCTTATTTTCTTTGTTAAATCCCTTTACTGCTATTTCATCAGTTGCAACTTCCATATCTTTCATTATCTGCTTATATATTAGAAATATAATTGGATTAAAGAAATATATATCCTTTATTAATGTCCAACATATTTTTAATATGTTATCCCTTCTTCTATAATGTGATAATTCATGCATAAAGATATATTTTATTTCATAATCAGTTACATTATTTATATTATTAGGCATAATAATATAAGTATTAAATATTCCAAATAATGAAGGTGTTTTAACTTTATCTTGTTGAATAATCTTTATTTGTTTATTTATATTAAGTTTTTTCTTACATCTTTCTAATATAAACAATAGTCTTTCATCTTCACTATTTTTATATTTACTTATTTTTAGTGCAAAAATACTATATGTAATTACATACGTTACACTCAATATTCCACTAATACCTAACCAAAGATACGGTAAAATTATATCAATTATTAATGATTTTATATATGCTATATCAGCACTTTTTTTTATTTGTTCTTTTTGAGTTAAACTAATATTCTCATCTAATACATTTTTTGTTTCTTGCCTTGCTATATCATATTCTTCTCTAAATGAAATATTTGGAATTTCATCTATAGTATGATCAAATAATATAACTGTGTCTTTAGGAATATAATTATAAATACTAAATATGCTAGATATTTGAACAGGGCATATTAATGCTATAAGTACTAATAACCATAGTCTTGAAATCCATTTTGGAGGAATTTTTTTACTAAATATTTTTCTTATAATTAAAATAACTATTCCTACACATGATGCGATTAGAGACATATACACTAATCTATAAAAGATCGGACTAAGTACGAATGCAAAACTGTTTAATTGATTTAACATTTTTACCTCTCCTCCTCATCTATTAAATTCATCAAATGTTCTAAATCTTTTTTGGATAATTTTCTTTGTTTTACAAAGTTTAAAAGTAAGTTATTTACTGACCCTTCATACATTTTTTTAAGAAATGAATTGCTTTCAACTATTCTATACTCTTCTTCATTAATTTTAGACCTATATGTGTATGTTTTCCCCTCTTTTTTTACAGGTTCTATTGCTCCTTTTGCATGCAATCTATTTATAAGAGTCCTAACTGTGCTTTCATTCCAATTTTCTTTGATATTATCTATAATATCAAAAGATGTTGCTTCTCCTTTTTGCCACAGTACTTTCATTACTACTAATTCGGCATCTGAAATTTTAATCATATTTTCACCTCCTGGCACATTCAATTTACATATGTAATTTATTTTATTTTACACTTGTAGATTAAATTTGTCAATATAAATGCACATCTTTTTACATCCCTAATTTGCAAAAAGAACGAAGATCATTAACGCTTATTTTTGTTAATAATCTTCGTTTTTATTAGCATTTTAAATTATATATAGTTTTTATAATTATTATTTTGCTTTTTTATAAATGTCTTCACAAGATTTACAAGTAATTTTCATTTCATAACTCGCTACTTTTTTATCTAGTATAGTGATTAAAGGTTCACTATCTTTTGGACAGCATAATCTATTTTTTATAATAACTAATTCATCATCACAATCTTTTCCTATCTTACTATCTTCAAAATCCAATAATGCACTACCTTGGCTTCCACAATTACATGTATATTTTAATTCTAATCTATCATAAGTTGAATAACATAGGTAACCTATATTTTCATTACACTTATCACAATACATCCAACCACCATAATTTGTTGCTAATCTTGTATTTATTAATTCTTTATTTTTTAATATTCTTGCCATAACTTTATCTCCTTTCAAACTCATCGATATCATATTAATATTTTGTCTGATTTATTTTACAAATTCATAATTATCAGTTGGTAATTTTGCACCACTTCTTTTTAATAATTCAAATTCGTCATATTCTGTCATTCCATAAGTTTCTAAAATCTCTTTAATTTCTGGTCTTGTTGGCTCTGGTAATCTCGCACTAAATACAGCAAATAATTGTGGATTTTCATAAGTTGCATTTACTGATTGAAAAGCAACTAATAAAGTAAATCCATCCTTTTCTGCTTCTTTTACATTTTCTAAGATATACTTAAAATAAAATTTTTCATTTTCCTTATATAGCTTAGCTACTTTGTAGCTTTTTTTGTTTTCTTTATTTGTCCATACCAAATAAACACTATCTTTTTCCATCTTTCCCCTCATCTTTCATATCATATATATCTAATATAATATTCTTTCTAGTAATAATAAATTTCCTTAGCAATTCTTTCATATCACTACTTATAATTTCATCACTAAAATTCTTTAAAATACTTTGTATAGAATCTTCTGTTATTCTTTCTCTTATTACTTTAACATATTTTTCAGTTCTATCATAGTATTCTTCTTTTATATTTTTTATTAATTCAAAATGTCTTATTGGTCTTTCATTTTTCCATCCAATAGCAGATTTTGACTTTGTATTTACTAAAGCCTCAAATTTCATTTTATCTTTAAAAAACATTTCTAAGTCATTTGAATCTTCATACGAACACAAAGAAGAACCATTATCATATAGAGGACAAAAATATGTTTCAAAACCTCTATATGTATTAACTTTAATTATAATTCCCCAATTACTATGATGTCTATCACTATTACCTATTAATGCGTCAAATAAAATCATTTGGAAAATATACTCCATACCATCATAAGCCAAACATTTACTTATCATTTGCAAAGAATATTTTTCGTCACTATATTCATCTATTAATTTTTTCTTGTTGTAAAGAGGAAACTTATCCTGTATATAAGTTACCCCTTCGTTTAATGTTTCGTTTTCTTTAATGATGTTATAACTCATTGAGCCAATTCTTCCTTTATATGTTCCGATATCTACTCTAGCACATTCTACATCTATCAACTTTCCAATTTCAGTAGCTAGTTTTTCAGCCCAGTATTCTCCTGTTATTATTCCTTTTTCTTTATCTTTTACTTTTGGAAATTTGAAAAGTCCTTTTTGGTTTGTTTCTGGATTAATAAGCCATACTTTTTCACTAGCACCACTACCAAATTTACCAGAAATTTTATCTTCTATCCAGTTATCAAAGTTTTTAACTTCAATCATTTAATTCCTCCAATCTACAAGTTTTTTATTATTTGTTAATATTTTTCTCCCAAACATTCCTTACTAATTTTAAATATAATGTTGACAATTTTTGTTATTTCTTTTTCTAATTCTTCATTACTCATTTTTATAATCTCCTATCTTAATATTTTCACTCTGTTTTTTATAAACATTTTAAGACTAGCTTCGCTAGTCTTTTTATGGTGCCGTTGGCGTAGTTATCTACAACTTTTTTGGCTCTCTTGACGATTGATACAAATATCAATCAATTTATTAAAGTATATCATAACTTTGATAAATTGCAATAATTAAATCAAAAAAATTTTTTAGATGAAGCGAAAATTTTTCTCAAATTTGCTTTTTTATGTAAAATGATGTATAATATTATTATACCAACTCACATAGTGAGATTTTTAGGAGGTTATCATATGATTACAGCAAATGAAGCACGGAAAAAAATCGACACTTTAGCAACTAAACGTGGCGAAGAGGAGAGGAAAAAAGCCGAAGAGAAAATTACCAAAGCTGTGGAGAACGGCGAAAGCTCTTGCTGGCTCGGGATCTACATTTCTGAAGCCACAAAAAAATGGCTGGAATCTCTTGGGTATAAGGTCAGACTGATGTCCGACCAGAGAGACGGAGATGACACAGAAGTCAGATGGTGACCAATGTCCGTAGCCTAAAATGGACAGCAAACAGCACTTTTTCAATTGAGAAAGTGCTGTTTGTGATTATGAGATATTTATTTTATGCAATATTGTTTTATTAACTTCTAAGTGTTTATTGAATTAAATAAAAATAGCGTAACTTGATTTTGTTCTTCTTTTGTCATTTCCATAATTTTAGCCATTGCAAACATTATTAGATGATATTTAGCAAAGTTTATTAAGGTAGTTCTATATTCTTCATCAACTTCTTTTAACATATTATCAAATTTTGCATACATTTCAGGCTTATCATATTTTAAATTAGTATAACTACTATTACTCATACATATTGCGAGTCTTAGTTTATTTGTTAAGTCCATATCATTTATTATATCTATTAAATATTTTACTTTTTCATTTTCCATTATTTTATTACCTTCATTTTAAAATCTAGTATCATTGTTTTTCTTTTTACTTTTTGTTTGATTGTTTTCATCTGGTATAGTTACTCTTCTAGCAATATTATTTGCAATTTCATTATCGTTGTTGTCAAATATGCCATTCTTATATAGGTCATCACTTACAATTTTATAGTTACTATCATTGTCATAGCAAATTCTTTTATGAAAATGGCTCATAATACTATGCCAAAAGCCTTTAAATTTCTGTAATTGCTCTTTTAAACTTTCTTTTTCAGTTCGTAATTTATCTATAATCTTATCTTTAGTAGACAATTCCTTTTTTAGATAGTGTATTTCATCATCTTTTTGCTCTAATTGATATTTTAGAGAAGAAACTTCTTGTCTTGTTTCAAAAGCATAATGCTCAAAATCTTTAATTGCTAAATTTAGGTCATTTACACTTTTAACTGCTCCAGTTGTATCTTTTATTTCTTCGGTTAGTTTTTTAATTTCTTGGACATTCTCGTTTGAAATAACCATATTATTTTTATTAAGTTTAGAGGGCTTTAATTCATTTAATATATCATTTACTTTTTCAGTAGCATTATCAAGATTATTTGCTTTATTAGTTGCTTGTGATAATCTTTTAGAGTTTTGCTCACGTTGTTTCTTTATTTCTCTATAATTTGCCATATCATTTACATTTATATCTTGATTTCTTCCTAATTGCTTTTGTTTTAAGATAGCATTTTTTTCATAAACTCTATTATATGAGCTAATACAACAATTTCTCATTTCATCTTGTATTTGTTGTAAAGACTCTTTTGTAAATACTTTTGATTTTGCAGGTTGCTTTTTCATACCTTTCTTATAACCATCTTTTACAGGAACACCAACTAAATGTAAATGTGGAGATAGTTCATCAAAATGTATTACTGCATTTGCAACTTTAAATTCTGGTACAATTCTCATTAAGTCTAATACTTGCTCTTTGTAAACATATCTCATATTCATTCTATAATCTAAATTTTTATTATTCCAAAATTCCATATCTCCAAGTTCAATTATTAGTTCACAAGCCAAGTCTTTTTGTTTATCTTGTGATATATGCTTAAAATAGTTATCAATCTTTCTATCTTCACGAGTTTGCTTATTATTATATTCTAGTCTTGCTTCTTCAAATTCTTGTAAATATAGTTCTTGAACATCTTGATATAAGTTATCTGTTCCATATAAAATATAAATATTATCTTTATTATTATCATAATCTCTTAAATTGTGTTTATTCACTTTTGATAACTGTGTTGCATTTTGTATTCCATTGTTTGCAAATGATGTTTCTCCAGATGGATTGTTTTTTGCAACTTTTTTAGCTTTATTGGTTTTGTTTTTATCACTACCCAAGTGAATAGAATATGCTAATTCTTCGCTCATCT
>CAOKMR010000004.1 GCA_948469815.1 uncultured Clostridiaceae bacterium
AAAAAATATGTAGACAAATATTTTATTTTTTGCCTACATTAATTTTACACTTACTAATTTTCATTTTATATGCAGATAACTATTATAATTTTATTTACTAAATATTTGATAAAAAAAATATTAATTTTGTATTAATATTGACATATACACTTTATTTTTTTATAATATAATTATGTAAAGTGTAGCTATGTAACTTGAACTTTAAGTTACTTAAAATAATTCTTATATATAAGGAGGATTTTGACTATGCAACATTTTAATGATGAAATGCTTTTTAGGCGGATTACCGCAGATGAATCAACAAAAACGTTGATTCATGAATGGATGAAAAATATCCAAGTATACTACAACGTAAAATATCGTTGCTTTGCAAGAATACTTGAAGCAACTGGTATGACTGGTCCATTCAATTTGACACATGAAGGTAAAACACAATCAGACACCTTTAGATGTGAATATTTCAAAGAAAGCAAAAGAACTAGTGTTTCTGTCTTCTTGCGTTTCTCTGATGGTTGCGATAATTCTGGAGAGATTTGGGTTAACGACAAAGAATCTGGGACTCGTAACATTTTTATCATCAAAAAAGGCAAGATTGTTCCACGCAATGAAGCGTGATACTAAAACAACAGACCACAAGATACAATTTTATCTTGTGGTCTGTTTAGTTTGTTTCCTAAAAACATTTCGATAGTATTTACACTTTATTATTTTTTCTCTATATCATTAATAATTTCTATAACTTCTGGCAATGACTCTAATCCACTCTTCTTTCCCATATGCCCAATACCTTCTATTAACATATCCCTTGAATTTATAGTTTTTGCAAAATCTTGTAAAATTTGAAATGGGACTATATGATCATCATTACTATAAATTGAGTATCTATCCTTAACTAGAGTAATAAACTTTTTCCTTTCTTCCATACTAATTGTTATTGGTGCTATTACTGTATTTAAATCATCTCTTCCTTCAGTAATAAAAGATTTTGCAAACCCTGCTAAACTTATATATAGTCCTACATTAAGATTATTTTTGCTAATATATTTTATAAACATTGCATTTCCAATTGAATGAGCAATTACAATTAGTTCGTTATTAAAATATTCTTTATATTTATCAAAGACTTTAAAGAATCCATCTATTGTTATGTTTGTCTTAGTAGGAAATTCTGGAATAATTATATTATAACCATTTTCTTCTAATTTCTCTTTAAAATATGTGTAAACTTTAGGCACACCATTAAAACCATGAATTAGCATTACATTCTTCATTATATTTTTCCTCCTCAATTAATTTTATTATATTTATTATAGAAAATTGTAAACAAAATATCTACACAAAGTTTTTATCAATATTGTTCAAGAAAATATCAATATACAACCTAGTACTTTGTGATGTTTTTTATTATATTAGTAGAACATATATTCAAGCAAATTCTTCGAAGGGCGGGCGATTAATAATCGCCCCTACGCAGTAAATATTTGATATATAATGGTTGTAACCATCCAAGCTAATAACATTTGAAATAATATTAATTTTATTGTAAATCTATTTGATTTTGTTTCGTTTTTGATGGTTGCCATCGTCGCAATACATGGAACATATAATAGGCAAAATATCATTAGACATATTGCATTTAATGATGTAAATCCAACTGTATTTAGTGCTGAATATAGTTCTGTACTTTTAGAGGCTATTTCTATTCCATATAATACATTTATGCTTGATACTACTACCTCTTTTGCAGCAAGTCCTGATATTAACGCTACTGCTATTTGCCAATAACCTAGTCCTGTTGGTTTTAATATTGGTACTAATATTTTTCCAATTATTGCACCAAAACTTTCTTCTGTATTTTCTACAAAGCCTGTTGGTCCAATATTTAATACTCCCCAAAGTATAATTGAAGCAATAAATATTATCGTCCCTGCTTTTTCTAAATAGTCTTTAACCTTGTCCCATACATATTTTCTTATAGTCGTAAAATCTGGCATTTTATATTCTGGTAATTCTACAATTAGCTTTTCTCTCCTAGATTTTTTATCTATCTTTTGTGTTATGATTCCTATTATTATAGCAATTAAAACACCTATTAAATACATGCTTAATGATGCTAAAGCTCCATATTTTCCAAAAAACATTCCTGAGAATAATACATATATTGGAATTTTAGCACTACATGACATACATGGTATTAACATTATTGTTTTTTTTCTATCTTTATCACTTTTTAATGTCCTTGTTGACATTACAGCTGGAACTGAACACCCAAATCCTAATATCATTGGAATACATGCCTTTCCAGATAAGCCTAATTTCTCCATTATTCCATTCATTATGTAAGAAGCTCTTGCCATATATCCACTATCTTCTAAAAATGCTAGGCATAAAAATAGTATAAATATATTAGGCAAAAATGTTAATATTCCCCCTACTCCTGAGATAATTCCTTCTATAATTAATGAGGTTACTGCTTTACCTGATCCTATTTCTTGTAATATGTATAAAATTTTGTCAGAAAACATTTCTAATACTAATTCAAAATACCCTTTTATAAAATCCCCTATTGTAAATGTTAATAAGAATACTATTGCCATTATTAGTATAAATATTGGTAAACCTAATATTTTATGTGTTAATATTTTATCTATTTTGTCTGTACTTTGTTCTCTTTCCTTTTTATTTTCTATACATTCATTAACTATTTGT
Source organism: uncultured Clostridiaceae bacterium (assembly GCA_948469815.1). Lineage (GTDB taxonomy): Bacteria > Bacillota > Clostridia > TANB77 > CAG-508 > CAKPSH01. Next base: position 2,710 of record CAOKMR010000004.1, read on the forward strand.
TCTATATAATCATATTTTTTTGTTATTTCCTCTTCATTGTCTATTTTTACTCTTATATTATTTTTGTTTTCTATTTGATTTAATTCTATCGCAGTTTCTAAAAGGTCATCGAGTCCACTTCTGTTTTTTGCAGATATTGGTACAATCTTTACTTTTAACATTTCTTCTAATTTTTTTATATTTATTCTCATTCCTCTTTTTTTTACTATATCCATCATATTTAAAGCTAGAATAATAGGTTTACCTGTTTCTATTAATTGTAACGCTAAGTATAAGTTTCTTTCTAGTGATAAAGCATCTATAATATCTATTATAATATTTGCTTGTCCTTTTTCTATATATTCTCTTGATACCTTTTCTTCTATCGAATATGAGTTTAATGAGTATATTCCTGGCAAATCTGTTACTTTAATTTCTATATCATTATAATTAAAATACTCTTCTTTCTTTTCTATTGTAACTCCTGCCCAATTTGCAACTTTTAGATTTGCTCCAGTATATGCATTAAATAAAGTTGTTTTTCCACAATTAGGATTACCTATAAAAGCAAGGTTTAAGGTTTGCATTTTTTGATTCCTTTCTAATTTTTATAGATTTCGAGATTTCTTTATCTATTCCTAATCTTGTTCCCCTTACTTTTATTATTATTGATCCGTTTAGTCTTTTGTTTAATATCTCTATTTTCGTTCCTCTAAGAATTCCTAATACTTGCAATCTTGTTTTTGTTGTATTGTCTGTGTTTATCTCTTCTATTATGTATTTTTCATTTGTTGTACCTTCTGATAAATTAAAAAATCCCATATTTATATATATGCCATTTAGAAATTATTATGACAAAAGGACACAATGTATCGTGTCCCTCTATAATTATTTTATTTCTTTTCAATAGATAATACTTTATATTTTGCAGTTTCATTGTCTGGTAGTTGTACTTCTACTGTTTCATCCTTTTTTGCTCCTAATAGTGCTTTTCCTATTGGTGATTCGTTTGATATTCTATTTAGCGATAAGTCTACTTCTGTTGAACCTACTATTGTATATTCAAATTCCTCATTAAATTCTAAGTCTTTTATTCTTACTTTATTTCCAACTTGTACTGTCTTTGTGTCTATTTCAGATTCATTTATTATTTTTGCATATCTTAGTTTGTTTTCTAAGTCTGCTATTTTGATTTCATTTTCTGCTTGTGCATTTTTTGCTTCATCATATTCTGAGTTTTCTGATAAGTCACCAAACCCAAGTGCAACTTTTATTCTTTCTGATATTTCACTTCTTTTTGTTGTTTTTAAATAGTCTAATTCTTTTTCTATATTATTATATCCTTCTTGTGTTAATAATACTTCTTTGTTATCCATTGTTTTTCCTCCCTAAATGTATATTGAATATAATATTACGCCAAATTATATGTTTTGTCAAGTACATTTTTATATTCTTTTTCTTTAATTTTTCCATTACTTCCAATTAAGCTTTTAATGATGACTTTGCCTTTTTTTATGTCTTCTTCTATATTCTCTATTTTATCATTTCTATATAAATAACTTTCATATATCTCTGATTTTTCAAAATCTTTTGTCCAATCTAATACACTCATTAATCGATTCTCAAAATCTATTTCATATGAATGTATATTTATTCCCGAAAATCTTTTTGAGTTTACATTTACTTTTTCCTTTAAATTAATCAATATTGCATTATCATCTATTTTATATCTGTTCAATATTTCTTCTTCAAAATTAAAATTAAATATTACATCTACATCTTGTAATCCTTTTCTTTTATTGTTTGATATTTCTAATACTATTCCTTTATTATAGTATAAATTTTCTTCTATTATATGAAATTTTTCTCTATGGTTTGTTATTATTTTTATTTTATTACTTTTTTTAGTTAATTCATTTATATAATAGGATATTAATTCACTATTTTCATTTGTTACAAGTGCTATTTTAAGTTCCTTTATATTTACATTCTGGCATGATGAAATATATTCTAATATTTGAATAACTAAAAATTTGAATAGCCATCTTCCATCAGAAATTGGAATTCCTATATTTTCAATTTTTTCAATCAATTCAATGTTTTGTTTTAATTCTTTACCTATTACAATACATATACAGTCTTTCTTTTTCTTTTTTATATATCTTAATAATAATCTCTGTTTTATTTTAGATTTTTTGCCTTGTCCAGATATATATATTGCTTTCATTTATATCACCAATTAATATATATTAAAATATTTAATATTTTAGAAGCTATTTTTTCGTAAATATTTTCATATTTTATTCAAAGCAAATAGAAAAATACTATTACATTTTTCTAAATACTCCACTTACTTTTCCTAATATTTGACAGTCTGGAACTATTATTGGATCCATTGTTTCATTTTCTGGTTGTAATCTTATATGGTCTTTTTCTTTGTAAAAAGTTTTTACTGTTGCTTCATCTTCAATTAAAGCAACTACAATTTGTCCGTTTTCTGCTACATTTTGTTTTCTTACTAAGATTAAGTCTCCATCAAGTATTCCAGCTTCAATCATACTTTCTCCTCTGACTTTTAACATGAAACTTTCAGTATTTCCTACAAAGTCTAAAGGAATAGGAAATGTCTCTGTTACATTTTCTACTGCAAGTATAGGTGCTCCAGCAGTAATTTTTCCAATTACAGGTACTTCTACTAATTCTCTTCCACCATAGAAATCTTTTGCTTCTGCTTTTTTCTTACTTATTTCCTCTCCTTTTGCATTTTTTATTAATCTTAATGTTCTTCCTTTTTTATCTTCTTTTTTTATGTATCCTAATTCTGAAAGTCTCGCTACATAACCATGAACAGTTGCTGTTGATCTTAATCCTACTTTTTTACCTATTTCTCTTACTGAAGGTGCATAACCATTTTCTTCTATTTCCTTTTCAATATATTTTAATATAGCTTTTTCTCTTGTATTTAAGTCCTCTGGATTTTTTCTTCTTTTCATATTTAATCTACTCCCTTTCTTAATATGTAAAATTTATTTGGAAAAGGATTATTTTTAATCCTTTTCCAAAACTAACCCTCATTTCTAGTATTTTCTTACCGACAAACATCTTTTTCATATTGATTGCCTTAATGATAACACAAAGTTTTATATTTGTCAAACACTTTTTCGTACTTTTTTAAAAATTTTTATTATTGTATTAAATCTAGTTTTTATTAATAGTTATTATTTCATCATGTATTACTTTTATAGGATTTTTATAACATAATTCATCTATTTCATTTTCTGATAAATATTTAGATATCTTTTTTATATATTTAGCAATATTTACATATATTGTTCTTTTATTATGAACATCACTTCCTAAAAATTGTATCATTCTACTCTTTAATAATTTAATAACAGTTTTTTTCGCAGCTGTACCATAATAACCATCTATACTTGCAAAATTGGCTTGTAATAAAGCTCCTTTTCCCATAAGATTTTTTATAAATCTTATATCTTTTTGTACATAAGGATATCTTTCTGGATGAGCAATTATTGGTATATATCCGTTTTTTATGATATTTTCTATAATTTCACTTGAATTTTTTGTAGGTTCATTGTTTATTGAGAATTCAATTAATAAATATCTGCTATTATTTATTCTATATATCTTTTCTTCTGTTAAAAACTTACATGTTTCATTTGTCCCATATATCTCATTACCTTGATATAAATGTATTCCAACTCTCTTAGCATCCATTTCTAGTTCTTTGATTTTTTCTTTAATATAATTAGTATCTTTTTCATAAAAACCTTTCATATAATGAGGTGTACATACTATTCCAGTAAATCCTGCTTTTCTTGCTTCATATAATAATGCCACGCTTTCTTCAAAACTGCTTGCTCCATCATCTGTATCAGTTAAAATATGTGCATGTAAATCTATCATTCAATCACCCATTTTTCATCCTAATTTGTTTTTTGTAAAGTTCCATGAATCCTTACACATGTCTTCTATTCCTTTTTCAGCTTTCCAACCTAATTCTTTAAATGATTTACTTGGATCTGTATAACATGTTGCAATATCACCTGGACGCTTATCTGTAATTTTATAATTAATCTTTACGTTATTTATCTTTTCAAAATTCTTTACTACTTCTAAAACACTGTAACCTACACCTGTTCCTAAATTATAAATATATAATCCATTTTTTTCTTTTTCTAGTTTTTCCATAGCTTTTATATGACCATTAGCCAAGTCTACAACATGTATATAATCCCTTACCCCCGTTCCATCTTTGGTATTATAATCATCTCCATATATACTCAAAGTTTCAAGTTCTCCATTAGCCACTTTTGTAATATAAGGCATTAAGTTATTTGGTATTCCTTTAGGATTTTCACCAATTAGTCCACTTTCATGTGCTCCTACTGGATTAAAATATCTTAGTATACAAATATTCCATGAGTTATCTGAATTGTATAAATCTTCTAAAATTCTTTCAATCATATATTTGCTTGTACCATAAGGATTTGTAGTTCCTCCAACTTTACATTCTTCTGTAATAGGAACTGTTTCAGGGTCTCCATATACAGTAGCAGAGGAACTAAATATAAAATTCTTTACTCCAAATTCTTGCATAACTTCTAATACATTAATTGCTCCTCCAATATTATTATGATAATACATTAATGGTTTTGCAACAGATTCTCCAACAGCCTTAAATCCAGCAAAGTTTATTACCATTTCAATATCATTTTCTTTAAATATTTTTCGTAATTTTTCTTTATCTAAATAATTTATTTCATAAAATTTTGGACTTTTATTTGTTAATTTCTTTATTGAATCTAAAACATCTATTTTACTGTTCGATAAATTATCTACTATAACAACATCTTTACCATATTTTAATAGTTCTACTACTGTATGACTACCTATATAACCTGTCCCACCAGTTACTAAAATTGACATATTTGACTTACCCCCATTGTTTATTTTATATATTCTTATATTTTCTAAAACAAAATATCTTTATATTCAATTTAACTTTTTATTCTAGAACTTTTTATTCTATTTTATATTTTTATCTTAATTTTTTCAAGTAGTATTTATATTATTTTTAGTTTTATATTTTAATTTGTTATAAATTTTACGGACGCCCAAAGGGCGTCCCTACAACTTTTCATATACAACAAAATTTAGCCAAGCATTGCTTGTCCTATAATTTTGTTATTCATGTATTGGTTCTTCATTATTTTGTAAATTTGATTTTTCATTTTTCCTTAAATAAATTAAATAGTACGCTATAAATAGTTGATATATTAAAAAGACTGATGATAATCCAAACATATATTTAAATCCCATTTTATACATTAATCCACATAAGAATATTCCAATTGATTCTCCTAAATACTTTACTATATATCTAAAATTTGTGTATGCTAATTGATATTCATTTTTAACATCATTAATATAATATCCATCACACACACCTTCATATGCTGTTGAAATTAATAAAGACCATGTTATAGCAATCAAAGTAATCCATATATTATTTGATATAAAAGCTATTATATATAGCATAAGTCTTATTCCAAATTTAATAGTGATTGTTATATAATCATTTTTAGGCGTTAAGAATTTAAATGCTAATATTCCTATTACATCTGCTAGTAATCCAATTATTAATAAATAGTTTGTAGCACCACTATCACTAAATCCCAAATAATTTGTAAATGTTAGCATTTTTAAACCTAAGGCTGTAGACATTGATATATTCCCGATAAAAGTAAATATAATATATACCATTTGTAATTTACTTTTTAATATATATTTAATTATTGATATTTCTGGTTCTTTCTTATCTTCTTGTGTTTTATTATCTGCTATATTAAACATTATTATTACTGAAAAAATTAAAAATATTGCAGAGATACATAAGCATATGTTATAGTCTATTAATATACCTATAATGTTTTTACCTATTAATATTCCTCCAATTAAAATTCCTATATCCATGAATAAGTATTCTGTAAGTTTCCTTTTATTATAAATCGTATTGTTCTTTATAATAGTTGTTATTAATGGATATATACTAGTATTAATTACGTATCCTGCTAATATATCAATTGATATCAAAATATTTATTAATGTATAATTTCCTTTTTTGTTTAAATATAACAATGCTAATATATTTATAAATTTTATACATAAAGCACATAATACAAAATTTTTTAATCTATCTAATTTTATATATTTTCCTACTAAAAATATACCTATAACGCTCACTAATGTTCCAATACTAAGTATATTACTAATTCCTGTTACTGTAAAATTATTATCTTGTAACCATAGTTGTCTAAAATTTTCCCATAGTCCCCTTGATATACTAAAAAATGCTAACATAATTAATATTCTATTTTCGTTTTTTATCTTTTTCATCAGTTACTCCATTTTTATATTCTATCTTTTATTCTATTATACTAAGTACGTTTTCTTTTATTTTTCTCCAATCTGTATTTAAATTTATTGTTTGAATTTGTAATATAGCCTTTTTAACTAATCCATTACTAACAACATCTATATTATACTTTTCAGATATTTCATTTTCACTATATGGCATTGGATATAGTAACATTCCTATAAGCTCATTATTAGTATTAATATTATTCATATATGCATTCATTTGATATAAATTTTCAGAAATCAAAGACTTTTTATCTTCTTCACTATGATAACGTTTTTTTAAATAATCTGGATAATATTTAGTATCTATTATAATTGTTTTGTTACTATACTTTCCATATAAAACTGTGTCCATTCTCATTGATGGCAAAATATTCTGTTGTCCATTTTCTAATTTCCAATTTAAATGCTGTTGAGGATATACTTTATATGTATTTTTTAATTCTATAACATAAAATTTATATATAAATTTTTCAAATATCAATTCCATTTTCTTATCATCATCTAATATATTTATAAATTTATACTTCCCATCGTCTTGAGATAACATTGTGCACTCTTTAATTAATTTGCATACCATTATTATAAAATATGCATAATAATTATTCCTATTAAAATGTATATCAAATGATTTATCTGTTATGTTAATTATTCCAACATTATTAAAATATAATAATATATTATTCAATTCTCTTCTATATACCTCTTGAACACCCTTAGATTTATATAGTCTATATGCTGTAGTTTTTATAATTTGATTTATTAAATTATTTGCATGAAAATTATCATATTCACATACTGCTCTAGCATTTTCAAAAGATAGTTGATTTAATGATTCTTTAAAATCAATTTTACCTCTAATTCCTTTTATTTCTTCAGCATGCAATTTGTATTCCCTATATAATCCAATTTTTAAAATATCTTTTACATTTTCTATAAATAATTTTGCTAGAATGTTTGGACTGTCAAAGTCATCATCATTATCTTTCATAGTTAAATCTATCTCTTCAACTTTATCCCAAATATAACTGAACATATATAGTATATTTTTTATAGGCACTTTTCTATTATTTTTCATAAATTCATCCTTTATATTTTAATCTTATTCAAAGCTTCATTTATTTTTTCTTCCTCACCAAAGAAATATTCCTCCAATAATGGTTTTATATCATATTTTACTATTTCTTTGTATGAACTCTCTAATTTATCTCTATCTAATTGATTTATAAAGTAACTATGCCCAATTATAAAATTATCGTTCTTAAATGTATCTTTAATAAATCGATTTAGCTGTATATACATTTGAGTTATTTTTGTTGCAAATTCATCATCAATCCCTTCATCATTAATAAGATAATTTTCTAATTTTCTATTTTCAAATGCTGGATTTAAAGTGATAAATGAAAATCTTCTTCTTAACGCATAATCGATCATTGTTAATGATCTATCTGCAGTATTCATAGTTCCAATAATATACAAGTTTTTTGGGATATAAAAATCTTCTTCTGACGAATAGGTTAATTTTATCGCCCATTCTTTTTTTCTTTTATCTCCTTCAATTAGCATCATTAGTTCCCCAAAAACTTTAGATAAATTACCTCTATTAATTTCATCAATAATAATACAAAAATCTATTGCTTTTCTTTTTTCTTTTTCAGCTTTCTCATATTCTTCACAAGCTTCTTTAACAAGATTATAAAATAAGCCATTTTTCAGTTCAAATTTTCCAGTTTTATTAGGTCTAAATCCTTGTATAAAATCTTCATAAGAATATGATTGATGAAATTGTACTGTCTTTATCTTTGTATCATCTTTTTTTCCTATTATAGAAAAAAATAGTCTTTTTGCGCAAAAAGTTTTGCCAACTCCTGGAACACCTTGTAAAATAATATTTTTCTTCCTTATAAGTGTGTTTTTTATGATATCATATTGTTCATCATCTATAAATACTTCTTTTAAGAAATCTTCTTTTGTATATGGTATAAATTCATCATCTTTTTCATCTTGGATAATTATACTATATCTATCACTCCAATATGGATCATTAATAAATTTTTGATAATCTTGTTCTTGTCCATCAAAAACAAACTTTATTAGCTCTTGTTTCATCCAATCTTCTTTCTCATCCTTAGGCGTTATATTCCATATTGTATTTCTTCCAGTAAACATATACCATTCTCGTTCTTCTGGTTCATCCCAATCAACTTTTACATTTTTTCCATCATTCAGATTTTCTATTACTGTGCCTGTACACTTTATTTTCATAACAGATACAGTTTCACCATTATTTTCAAATGGTATATCTTTAGATTTTGTATAAGATGTCTTTATTGCAATTTTATCTCCAGGTTGCATTTTATTTACTATATTAGTATATTTATTATCATATCCATTTTGCCAAATCGATTCTTCAATAAATCTTTGGGTTTGATCACCTAATGAATCCCAACTTGCACCAACTAACCAATAATTCATACTTCTATCCTTTAGTTTTGAAACCCATTTTAAAAAGATCCTAGAAGCCTCATTATCTGTCATTTTAATAATTCTACCAGCTTCTGTTATTTTCCAAATACCTCTTTTGCTTCCATCAATCAGTCCTTCATATACCAAATAATTTCTAGCAAATGCAAGTTCATTTGCAAACTTATTTACTTCAGATTTTCCCCTAACTTCATTAATAACTTCTTCAGATAGTTTTTCATTTTCTATTATTTTTCTTCTTACCTCACTTGGTGTTGCACTTCCTCCAAATTCTTTTAATGCTTCTAACAAAGGCTTAAACCATCTTAAAAAAGAAGCATTTGATTTCTTATCAGTAAGATATGCATTGTCTGAAAATTCAACAAAATTCTTAAATTTTGAATTTTTCATATTAAATATTTTTTTACATTCTTCAATTATTTTTAAGTACTCTTCTGCTTTAGGTACATCTTTTAATTTAGTTATATTTCTTACAGTTTTAAATTCATTATTTGTATTCTTTAAATATTCTCTGTTTTTAGCATCTAAATTAAGGTATGTATATGGTCTTATCCAAAACAATGCTAGTGTTATATTCCATTTCACTAAAGGTTGTTTTATTACTTTATTGTAATTTTTACAAAATTTATTATAATTATCTCCATTTTGATTATCTGCATATTGTATCGCACTTTCAAATAAATTCCACAAATTAGGAATATCATTTTCTTTTCTGTTTGGAGTAAAATGATAGAACATAGACCTCATGTTGCTCAATATAGGTATTCCAGAAAAATCATTTGGTACATTTGCCCTCAAACCAAATTTTTCTTTTATTTTCCTTAAAATGTTAATTCTATTACTTTCACTAATGTGTTTACTAAATATTCCCATTACTGAAAATGGACATACATCTTCTCCTATTTCATCTCCATCAATTAAAGGATATTTTAAGTTTAACTCTTCATATATTTCCTGTAATTTTATTATTAGCTCTTTTCTATTATTTTTATAATCTAAAAGTTTATCTGCAAATTCTTGATAAATATCTATCCAATCATATTTCATAATATCACTTACTCCTTTTTATTCTACATTTTTTTATTTCAGTTTATATACCTAACATTTTTCTAATTTTTAGTTTATTATATCTGCATTATTAAAACTGCGATATTAAAAAATACTAATACTGAACATGTATCTACTATTGTAGTTATTAATGGAGCTGCCATTATTGCTGGATCTAATTTTAATCTTTTTGCTAATATTGGCAAAATACAGCCTAAGGATTTTGCAATCATCGCAGTTATTACTAACGTAATTCCTACAACAAATGCTAATTGTAAATTTTGATATTGCACTAATATTCTCACTCCATTTACAACTGCTAATATCATTCCAACTATTAGAGATACTCTTATCTCTTTCCACCACACTTTGAAAAAATCTTTTATTTTAATCTCGTCTGTTGCTAGTCCACGAATTATTAATGTAGAACTTTGAGAGCCACAATTTCCACCAGTTCCCATTATCATTGGTATAAATGCTACTAGTAATGGTATAGTTGCAAATGCTTCTTCATATCTTGTAATAATTGAACCTGTTACTATTGATGATAACATTAAAAATAATAACCAAACTATTCTATTTCTTGAATGAGCAAATATACTTGTTTTAAAGTAGCTATCTTCTGTTGGTTGCATAGCAGCCATTATTTCAAAATCTTCTGCTACTGCATCTTGCATAACGTCAATTGCATCATCAATAGTTATTATTCCTACTAGTCTCTCTTCTTTATCGACTACAGGTATTGCAATAAAATTGTATTTATCAAACATTTTTGCAACTTCCTCTTTATCCATAACTGTAGTTACTGTAAAAGTGTTTGTATCCATTATGTCTTTTATTAACTCATATCTTTCTGCTACTAATAAATCTTTAAGTTCAATGGTTCCAAGTAGTTTTCTTTTTGCATCTGTTACATAACAGTTATATACTGTCTCCTTTTTTAAGCCTATTTTTTTTATTCTATCAAAAGCTTCTTGTACTGTCATATTTTCTTTAAGGTCTACAAATTCTACTGTCATTATGCTCCCAGCACTATCATCTGGATATTTAAGTAATTCATTTATTATTTTTCTGTTTTCTGAGTTTATATTTTTTAAAATACGTTTTACTACATTAGCAGGCATTTCTTCTATTAAGTCAGTTGCATCATCCATAAATAATTGGTCTATTATGTTTTGTAATTCTTTATCTGTTAATGAATTTATTAAAGCCTCTTGTACATCTGAATCCAGTTCAGCAAATACCTCAGCTGCTCTTTCTTTTGATAACAATCTATATATTACAATAATTTGTTCTTTATCTAATTCTTCAAATAAAGCAGGGAAATCGGCACAGTTTATATATTCTAATTTCTCATGTAATTTGTTCATTTTTTTATTTTCTATTAATGCTTTTATTTCATTAATGTTTTCCTCCATTTTACTACCATCTCCCTTTGGTTACAAATATTTATTTATATATAATCTGATCTAATAAAATAAAGACTATAAACAACACCAAATTTACAATAACAATCATTGCTCCTGTACTAATATTATATATATATGAAAAATAAATGCCTATAAAAAATGAAAATATACTAATTACACCAGATGAGATTACTACCTTTTTAAATGTTTTAAATAATCTCATAGAGGTTAAGGCTGGGAATATAATTATACTACTTATAAGCATAGTTCCCATCATTCTCATTCCTACTACTATTATAACTGCTGTTAATATAGCTATTATATTTGTATACCATTTTACATTTAATCCACTTGCTTTTGCAAAGTTTTCATCAAAAGTTACTGCAAATAATTTTCTATAATATATTAAAAATAATATTCCAACAATAATACTTACAATTACACTTAATATTACATCACTTTCACCCATTGCTAATATGCTTCCAAACATATAGTTCCACACATCAGTGTTTATACCAGTAGTTGCAGATGTTATAGCAACCCCTATTGCCAAACTACTACTAGCAATAATACCAATAGCGCTATCACTTTGAATTTTACTGTTATTTCCTATTTTCAGTAATAATATTGCTGCTATTATTACTACTGGTATTGATATAAATAATGGACTCCAACCTATGGCTAATGCTACTGCCAAAATACCAAATCCTACATGAGATAATCCATCACCTATCATTGCATATCTTTTTAATACTAGGCTAACCCCTAGAAGAGCTGCACATAAACTTACTAATGTTCCAACTAAAATTGCCCTTTGGATAAATTCATATTGTAGCATTTCAATTATTGTATTTATCATCTAATTATCCCTTTCTATACTATTTTGTATCTCTCTGGTAATCCATCAAATGTTACTTTTCCTCTTTCTATCTCTATAACTCTTGTTGCATATTTTACTGCTCTTTCCACATCATGTGATACCATAACTATAGTTAGATTTCTCTTTTTGTTTAGTGTTTTAAGAGTTGAGTATATTTTTCTTGCAATACTGGGGTCTAAACCATTTGTTGGTTCATCTAACACTATTAGATTATTTGTTGCACACATAGCTCTTGCGATTAAAACTCTTTGTTGCTGACCTCCAGACAAATCTCTGAAACATTTTTTTCTAATAGTATAAATATCTAATTCCTTCATAATTTCTTTTGCTTTTTCTTTATCTTGTTTTGTGTACCATATATTCTTAATATTATTTGATATAGTTCCACTTAATACCACTTCTTCAATAGATGCTGGAAAATTTGCCTGTATTTCTGTTTTTTGTGGCAAATAGCCTAGCTTTTCTTTTAATGTGATTTTTCCTTCTGGTACTTTGTTAAGTCCCACTATACATTTAATTAAAGTACTTTTACCTGAACCGTTTTCACCAACAATACATAAAAAATCACCTTCATTTACAGAGAGGCTTACATTTTTTAAAGTATCTTCATCATCTCTAGATTCATACCTAAAAGTTAAGTTTTTAATACTAATTAAATTCATCTATTTTTCCTTTCAGATTGCTATTTTGGTACATTAAAATTATATAATATTTTTATGCAATTTGTCAATGGATATTTTTTTAGATTTAGGTTAACTAATAGAATTATCCTTTAAGTAATCTAATCCGATTTTAGTATCTATTCCATGAGTTTCGTGATTGTGTTTTAATTGTATTGGTAACATATCTATAACATTAAACATATGGGAAAGTTTTATTGTTGGAACTCCACCTCCACGCATTATAGGTGCTATATATTTGATTGATAGATTATTAGAATTTTAATAATTATTTACTTCTTTATAAATATTTTCTAAAAAACTATCTATCCTTTCCCATGAAATTAAATCTAAATCTTTTTTTGTATACTTATATTTCATTGCTATCTTTTCTATAATATTATTAACAATATCTATAATATTTTCTATTAAATAAGTTACAATCAATATATTGCACAATATTCCTAATATAAGCTGAAAAAGTCAACAACTTTCTGTAAAAAAATCAGACCTCATAGCTATTGGTATTACTAGCTTTAAGGTCTATTTTTATCTCAAAAAAATACTAAACTCAGGAGTAATATTTTTAATAATTTTTTATGATTTTATACATATACAATTTAATATATTTTAGCACTTTTATATAATATTTTAGATTTAAAATTCATATAACCTATTTTAAAAATTACTTGCATTGCATTATTTATTGCATTACTTTTTAAAATTGCAATTGTAGTTACAATTCTTTTTCATAATATTCAACCTCTATAATAGTCCCATCTGGATATTTTTCATAATTATTTTTAATATACTTTGTAAAACCATAATGACTATAAATCAATTTATTTTTTTCTTCCGTTGGTTCAACACCTAAAGTAGCATATTCATATCCTTTACTTTTTAAATCATTTATCATATATTTAAACAACTTACTAAAATATCCTTTTCCCTGATATTCTATATTTGTTCTAAAAGCAGATAAATATACACGATTGTTAGCAACTAAACCATTACTATTTTGAACCGTATTTGTCGTTAAGTGTACTGTTGCTTCACAAATAATCTTTCCATCTAATATTCCATAATAAGGTATAATATATCCATCTGCAAAATTCTTTATATTTTCTTGTTTCCATATTATCCAATTTTGTTTATTATCTATTGCTATATCTATCTCATAGTCCCATTTTTCTTCCATTTCTTCAAGAGAAGCAATTTTGCAAATAAAACTTTCCATTATCCTCCACCTCTACAGATATTTTTTATAGGATTATAACACAACTTATTCTGAGAAGCTATAGAAAATAAAAATGTGCTTTTTATTTTTCTAAATTATTTTAGGTTTATTAAGTGTATTAAAAATAAATTAACTTTCTACTGCATTACTACTACTTTATTTTTAGCAAAATTTAATAAAGAAAAAATAGCGTAATCCTTATTATAAATGGATTACACTATCTATATAAAGTATTTTGTGTCTGGTGCGGATGAAGGGACTTGAACCCCCACTCCGAAGAACTGGTTCCTAAGACCAGCGCGTCTGCCAATTTCGCCACATCCGCATATATATATTTAATTCTTATTTATAATAACATATATTTTCATTCTTTGTCAATAGATTATATTTATAAAAATAAAAAAATTTTTGACATGTTAAATTTAAAGTTAAACGCACACTTTTTAGATTGTGCATTTAACTTTTATTCAATTTAAATTTATCTACCTTCTCCAACGCCATTAGGAGCACCATAAAATCTATTATTTACTATTTTTTCGATTAGATTTACTGCTTCTGGAGGCGTTTGTGGTGGTAAAACTATTTTTTTTGATGAAACTTTAATTCTTAAATTACCTGGTGCACCTGGTACACCAAATAACCAATCTTTTAAATTATCTACAATAATAGTCTTTCCATCTTCAGTCCTTCCTGTCATATCAGTTTTAATTTTCTTTCTTTTTGCATCACCTTTTTTAACAATCTCATCTTTAATTATTGCTCTTAGTTCCTTAGGATCCTTACTTATTTTCCTTATATCTATTTCTCTCCTTTGATGTGCTACATTAAGTTTTTTATTATATCCATCATCTATCCAATTGTTTTTAGGATCAGGATAATAAGAATTCTGTGATATTTCAAAATTTGCTTCTTCTATAACTCCTCTATCAAAAATATTATGCTGTTTAACACAGTCTTGGAATTCTTCTAATGTATAATTACGGTTTAGCATTTTCATGTACATACTTATATAATCATCTTTATTTAAAGGCATAGATTCTGCCAAAACTTGCATAGTTTTAACAGTTTTAGGCTCTTTTGCTAATATTTTATAAGAACGGGGTTTGTCAAAATCATTTAATCTAGATATTAGTCCACTCTTTACAGTTTCTTGCACACTTTCCATTAAATTTTTTAGCACAAGAGAAGTATTATTCCAATTTAAAACAATATGTTCAACCTCTCCGTATTCATCAAGATCTGGGGGTATATAACCATTATTTTCTCTTTGTTCAACTACGTATGTTTGTAAATCTTGAATAACTTTCCTAAATTCAAGGGTAACATCTTTTTTATCTATATCTGTTATTAACGATAATGGTGTAAAAGATTCTGATCGCATTATAGTTTTATGCATACTTGTAGCTTTAAGCCCTAGTAATTTAAAATCTTTAAATTTTTTTAATGCATTTTCGTCAATATTTTTAAATTTAATGTAGGAATTATTTTCAGCTGAATAAATCCAATTTATTAGATCATTTGGATTTTCTACTTTTACTAAAAAACCATTTTCATTTAAGCTATTTACAATTGCAGTATCATTAATACCTGATGCTCTCATATACTCTATAATACAATTTATTTGGTTTAAATCAATAAAAAATTTATGCTTTGCAAATTTATCTAAAAGCTTCTTAGCATTTTCTTCATTCGGTTCTTGTTTTGTATAATCTATTAAATCTTGTGTTTTCATGTATTGTAAAAATTCATGCTCTGATTGATGGGCTACAGTTACATAATAATCTTCTCTATCTTCAATCTGTAAAATCTCTAGAATTTTCTGAACATTTTTATAAATAGCTTTTCCATAACCTTTTCTTTCACTATCTACTAAAAAATTAAATTTCTTTTCTTCTAGAAATGCCCATATTGTAGCTGCTACTTCTAATTTTCCTTCAGGATCAACTTTTTTATCTGCAAAATATATTAAATGTTCTTTTTCTGTTTCATCAAAAGCTATAGGTCTCCATCTTGTAAATTTAATAGGTTCACCTTTTTCATTTTGAATTTCAAATTCATCTACTGGATAAAAACTTCTTACCCAATTATAATATCGTTCTTCTAATTCTTTTCTATCTATTTCACTAGTTTTATTTGGTTCATTTTCATTACTCATTATAATCACTCCATTTAATTATTCATATACATTTTATGGTAATTCTAAAAATCAACATAACTATTTTATATTACATTTAACATTATGTCAAGTAAATATTGTAAAATATTCAATGTTATGTTAAATTGTATATACTATATACTTAATGTCTATTACATTAAACTAGGAGGATTAATTAAATGTACGATTTAGAGTATAAAGTAATTGATGACAGATATTACAATATAAAACAAATTCTAAAAGAAGAATTTAATATTTCAGATAGATTATTAAGACGTTTAAAGGCTAATAATAAAATATTTTTAAATAATCATACTATAAATCCTAATTATACTAATCTTAATGTTGGAGATATAGTTTCTATTGATTTTAATTTTGATGAAGCTTATGATAATATTCTTCCTGTTAAAAGGAATTTAGATATAGTTTTTGAAGATAACTATTTATTAATTATAAATAAATTGCCAAATACTCCTGTTCACCCTTCTTGTAATCATTTTTCTGATAGTTTATCTAATGGAGTAAAATTCTATTTTGATTCTATTGGACTTAAACGTAAAATTAGAATTGTCAATAGATTGGATAAGGATACTTCTCGGTCTTGTAATTTTTGCAAAAAATGAATATATACAGGAATGCTTAATTCGCCAAATGAAAAATAATGATTTCAAAAAAGAATATATTGCTATTTTAGATGGGATTTTATCAAAGAAATTTGGAACAATATCTGCACCTATTGCTAGAAAAGATAATAGTATAATTGAAAGATGTGTTGATTTTAAAAATGGCGAAATTGCAGTAACTCATTATAATTTAATTAAAAATATTAATAATTCTTTGTCTTTAGTTCATTTTGTACTTGAAACTGGGCGTACTCATCAAATACGTGTACATTCTGCTTATATTGGTAATCCTATTGTGGGAGATACACTGTACGGTAATTCATCTAAATTAATAGATAGACAAGCTCTACATGCTTATAAAATTACATTTATTCATCCTATTACTAAAGAAAATATAATATTAGAAGCGGATTTACCTGCAGATATGAGAGTATTCTTCTAATATGTCTTCTACATTCGTTACAATTTTAGCCCCTTCTCTTATCATTTCATTTGTTCCTTGTGAAGAACTATTATTTATGTTTCCGTGGAACTGCAAAAATTTCTTTTCCTTGTTCTAATGCATAATCTACAGTTATTAAAGTTCCACTTTTCTTTCTTGCCTCTACTACAATTACTCCATCACTTAATCCACTTATTATTCTATTTCTAAGTGGAAAATTAGTTGCTATTGGTTTTGTGTCTGGTGAATATTCAGTTATAATTGTTCCACCTGTTCTTATTATTTCTTTAAGCAATTCTATATTTTCTTTAGGATATATATTATTAAATCCACTACCAAGTACAGCCACTGTTTTTCCTCCTGCTACCATACACCCCATATGTGCAAAACCATCTATTCCTCTTGCCATTCCACTTATAATGTTTATACCTTGTTTAGCTAACTTAAAACTTATATCTTTTGCTACTTTTTTACCATATTCTGAATATTGCCTACAACCTATTATTGCTAATCCAAAATTATCTAATATCTTTTCATTTCCCAATACATATAATTGTTTTGGCGGATTATCAATATTTTTTAATTTTTTTGGATAATCCTCATTTTGAATTCTTATTATTTTCATCATTATCCCCTTCTTTATCCTTATAATTTATTTGTATAAGCACAATATACTGTGTCATTCCAGTTTATCGTTTTTCTTTCGTGCACGATGCATTGTACACATATATATGATTTACCTAAAACGTCAAAAAGAGAGCATAAATTTAATATGCTCCCATAATTAATAAATTTATATTTTATCCCCCATAAAATTTTAATAGATTATTTTGCTAATATAGTACATTTCTGCTTAGAGTCTTCTAATGTGTTTTCAGCAGCTTTAACTACATTACTCATCAACATTGCTATTGTCATCGGTCCTACTCCTCCTGGTACTGGTGTTATATATGATGCAATTTCTTTTACACTTTCAAAGTCAACATCGCCTATAATTCCATTTTCTGTTCTATTTATTCCAACATCTATAACAACTGCTCCTTCTTTTACCATATCTTTTGTTAAAAATTTAGGTTTTCCTAATGCAACTACTATAATATCTGCATTTTTTGTAACTTCAGATAAATTTTGCGTTTTTGAATGACATATAGTAACTGTTGAATCTTTGTTCAATAAACATAATGACATTGGTTTACCTACAATATTGCTTCTTCCTAATACAACTGCATTTTTACCTTCTAAACTAATATTATATTTTTCAAACATTTTCATTATTCCAGCAGGTGTGCAAGAAATAAATCCATCTTGTTTTAGACATAATTTTCCTACATTTACAGGATTAAAACCATCAACATCTTTTTTAGGTGAAATTCTTTCAAAAGCTTCATCTATGTTTAAATGTTTTGGCATTGGGCTTTGTAACAAAATACCATGAATATCTTCTCTTTCATTTAATGTATCAATTAATGAAAGTAATTGCTCCATTGTTGTATTACTATCTAATAAAAACTCCTCATATTTAATTCCTATTTCTAAACATGCTTTACTTTTATTTTTTACATATATTTGAGATGGTTTATCTTCCCCTACAAGTATTACTGCCAAATTAGGTATTATACCTTTGTCTTTTAATTCTTGTACTTCTGATTTTAAGCCTTCTCTAACATTTGCTGCAAGTGTTTTTCCATCTATTATCATTTTTAGTATCCTTTCTTGTTAATTATTTAAATATATAACTAAATTGGAAAATAATTGTTATTTGACTAGGCAAACAAAATTGAAATCAATAAGGCGTACCTATGTACGTTGTTTGATTTTAATTGAAGTTTAACGATGTCAAAGGACAATTATTTTTTAATTTTATGTTTGTTTAGCATATACAATAATTCTTTTACCTGCTTCATTAGAACATGTAGAAAGAGTTATTTCTCTTGCCCCATTAGTCTCACGTGTTGCATATGTCATGTCAGAATCAGTAGTTTCATAACTATTATATACTTGATATTCTAATTTAGTACCAGATGTATCTTTTATGTATATTTTTGCGCCTGTTGTTAATTTTCCAATATCTGAAAAAAATGTTCCGTTTTTATAATTATGTCCCCATAAAACGAGATTTCCTGGTTTGTTAACTGCATTTGCAGGATCCTGAGGATATACTGCAACTATGGCTATTTTTAAAGTTGCTGATGTATTTTCTTCAAGTATTGGATATTCAACATCTATACTTGGAATAGATATTGTACCTATTACCTTATATCCTTCATAATAAGTGTCTTTATTTCCTTGCTGTTGGTATATAGAATTTGAATTATCATTACCTAAATTATCTAATATATCTTGTAATGATGAATTGTTTCCTTCTGTATCTGAAGAATTGTTATTTGATGAGTTTGTATCATTATTATCCTCTGTGTTTTTATCAAATTGAGAAACTACATCTTCTGCTTTTTTATTTGTCTTGTTACTAGTATATACTTTATATCCGAAAAAACCTAATATTGCAACAACTATAACTATTGCAAGAACTAACATTATTGATAATAAATTTCCATATTTATTTTCCATATCATGTTCCTCCTATTTTCTAATTAAATTATTAGACTAATATATGTATATTATAACATATTTTTTAGATTTTTTCGACCTTTTAATACAATTTTTATCAATTTACTATTATAATTTTTATACTTCACTCTGCTCTTGCCCATACAATAGTTCTTGTACTAGCATCATTCGTACAAGTACTTAATGAAATTTCTATATAACCTCTAGTGTCTCTAGTTGCATAATCAAAATCATTTGCTCCCGCTGTATAATTATTATACACTTTATATTCTAATTTAACACCATTAATATTAGTTATAAATATAGAGTCTCCATTTTGTAATGTATGTAATTTGGAGAACATTCTACTATTTCTATAGTTATGTCCTGCTATTACTGCATTTCCTGAAATGTTTAAAGTTTCCTCAACATTCGATGGATAAATTGCAGCTGTTCCAACTCTAAGAGTTGCAGTATTATCTACATTAAATATAGGATATTGAATCTTAAGCTTTGGAATTGAAATTATTCCTATTACTTTGTATCCTTTATAAAAAGTTCCTAAATTATATGAAGATCCACTATTACCTGATGATGTTGATGGTTTTTTTGTAGTTGGTTTTGAGGTATTAGAATTGTTGTTATTTCCTTGTGAAGGCTGTTCTGAATTGTCTGCTCCTTCTGAAGGATTTTCTTCTGAAATTTGTCCTTCTCCAATTTCTTCATAATTATTTTCAAATTGAGCCATTAACTCTTCTGCTGATTCATCCGCTGTATAATTGTCATATAAACTATATATGGCGTATCCTACTAATATAATTAGAAATACAGTTAATATAATGATTAATGCTGTTAAAAACTTACTATACATCTTTAATTTATTATATTTTTTCATATGCTTACCTTTCTTGTTTTATAATAATGTAAAAATCTTATGTTATTAAACTATCCTAAATTACTTTCTTTTCTACTATTATCTGAAAATGTTCTACTGTCTGTCCTTTATTAACTCAAGTAAAATTTATTTCATAAATTTTTCATGAGTTTAAATTATCTTTTCTCCCATCTTTTCTCCTGCTAATATATGAAAATGCAAATGTTTTACTGTCTGTCCTGCGTTTTCTCCGCAGTTAGATATTACTCTAAATCCTGTTTTATCTATACCAATATCTCTAGCAATACTGTTTATAACTGTAAATATTTTTCCAACTAAAGTTTCGTCTTCGCTTTTTAAATCTATTATTGATTCAATATGTTTTTTTGGAATAATAAGTATATGTATTGGCATTTGAGGATTTATATCTTTAAATGCTAATACATTTTCATCCTCATATACTATATCTGATGGAATTTCCCCATTTATTATTTTGCAAAATATGCAGTCATCCATGTTATATATCCTTCCTTTATTTGTATTATATAATATTTTAAAATTGGAAAAGAATTGTTATTTGGCTAGGCATTCAAGAAAGAAATACCGGAAACGTACTGTTGTACGTTGAGGATTTTCTTTCGAAGAATAACAACGCCAAATGGCAATTATTTTTCAATTTATTAAAACGGCTTTGATTCTACGTACCCCTGCTGACGATGCTTCTTCTTTTTGAATTTTGAAATGCCCTAAAACTTTTGTATTCTCTACATGTGGTCCCATACAAATTTCCTTTGATACATCACCTATTGTATAAACTGTTACAGTATCTGGATATCTTTCTATAAACATCGCTTCTGCACCTGTTGCTACTGCATCTTCCTTTTTCATTTCTGTACTTGTAACGGTTAAACTATCTTCTATCCATTTGTTAATTAAATCTTCTATTTTCTTTTTTTCTTCATCAGTTAATTTATGGTCACAAGGAAAGTCAAATCTCATTCTTTCTGGAGTTATATTACTTCCAGCTTGATGTGTAGCTGGGCCTAAAACTACTTTTAATGCAGCGTTTAGAAGATGTGTAGCTGTATGGTATTTTGTTTCCATTTCTCCACTTCCACTTAATCCACCTTTAAATTTTTTATCAGAACCAATTTTAGATTTTTCTTGATGTTCTTTAAATAGTTTATCTATCTCCTTTAAATCTACTGAATACCCCTGTTCTTCTGCAATTTCTTTTGTAACTTCTGGTGGAAATCCATAGGTTTCATAAAGATTAAATACAGTTGATGGTTCTAATATAATTTTATTTTCTTGTTTTGCTCTATTTAAAACTTTTTCTAATTCTCTTTGACCATGTTCAAGTGTTTTTACGAATTTATCTTTCTCGTCAATTATAACTTGCTTGATTTCTTCTTTTTTCAATACTAAGTCAGAATACATTTCTCCAAGAGTATCTACATAAATATCTACTAATATAGATAACTCATTTAAGTTTATTTCAAGTTTATTTAAATGTCTTACCATTCTACGTATTAGTCTTCTTAATATATATCCTCTATCAATATTTGATGGTCTTCCTCCATCTGAAATAATCATCATACTTGCACGTAAATGTTCTGCAACTATTCTTCTACTTTGAATATTTTCTTTATGTGGAGTTAATTCTAATAATTTATCCATTACAGGTACAAAAAGTTCTGTATCATAAGGAGTTTCTTTTCCTTGTAATAACATATTTATTCTTTCAAGTCCTAAACCTGTGTCTACATTCTTTTGTGATAATTTTTTATATGTACCATCCTCATTTTTATAAAATTCCATAAATACATTATTCCAAATTTCAACATATTTACCACAACCACAAGATGGGTTACATTCTGAAGAACATTTTGGTTTACCTGTATCATAAAACATTTCAGTATCTGGTCCACAAGGTCCTGTTTCTCCTGCTATCCACCAGTTATCATCTTTTCCAAAGAAATATATTCTTTCCTCTGGTATTCCTACTTTTTTCCATACTTTTGCACTTTCTTCATCTCTAGCACAATCTGAGTCTCCTCCAAAACATGTTACAGATAATTTTTCTACTGGAATACATAATTCTTTTGTTAAAAATTCATAACTCATACTAATAGATTCTTCTTTGAAATAATCTCCTAGTGACCAGTTTCCTAACATTTCAAAATATGTTAAATGTCTATTATCTCCTACTTCATCAATATCAACAGTTCTTAGACATTTTTGATAATCTGTAAGACGAGTTCCATTAGGATGTTTTTGTCCTAATAAATAAGGGACTAATGGTTGCATACCTGCTGTAGTAAATAAAACGGATGCATCATTTTCAGGGATTAATGGTGCACTTGGTATGACAGCATGTCCCTTTGATTTAAAATAATTTAAGTATTTGTTTCTAATTTCAATTGCTTTCATAATCTACCTTCTTTTTTATACATACTACTTAAATTATATAATATTATTTAATAAATTTCAATTATATTATTATAAAAAATTTGATTTTTTTATATTCTAGGAAAGCTATCGCCATCAGATAACTTTCCATAGAAAATAATTATGCGGATTTTAAGAATTGCTTTAAAGGCCTATGCACATTGTTGTACATAAGCCTTATCACCTTTTATATTTCCATTTGATTTCCTAAAAATCCTGCTGCTGATTGGACTAATTTATATTCTGTATCACCCATTTTTGTTTGAGCATCTTTAGACATTAAAATTACACTTCCAATAACATCTCCTTGAGAAATTATAGGATATACTACTTGAGAATTAAACTTTCTATCTTTATTATCATTTTGAGTTATTGGTATTGATATTTCGTTATTCTCACTACTTGTATAAACTTCTTTATCTTCTAATAATTGTTCTAATTCAGAAGATAAATTTTGTTCTAAAAACTCCTTTTTAGGTCCTCCTGAAACAGCAATAACTGTATCTTTATCTGTAATACAAGCAATATGTCCTGTTGTCTTTGATAATGTCTCTGTATATCCAGAAGCAAACTCTGAAAGTTCTCCAATAGGAGAATATTTTTTTAAGATAACTCCACCTTCTCTATCTGTAAAAATTTCTAATGGATCTCCCTCTTTTATATGAAGTACTCTTCTTATTTCCTTTGGAATTACAATTCTTCCCAAATCATCTATTCTTCTTACTACTCCAGTTGCTTTCATTTCGCTTTTCCTCCTTTAAGTTAATTATTTTAGGTTTATATTTCCTTTTAGTTTCTAGTAAACTACATTTATATAAAAATGCAATTTATGTAGAAATAAATTTTGTTTTTATAAACTTATTATTACACTTGAGGAAAATTTTATGCATTTTATTTAAATATAATTTTTAATCTTTTGAAATAGTAAAAATTCCTATTTCTCGTGCCCCATTTTCCTTTAAAAGCCTTGAGCATTCATTTACTGTGTTTCCAGTAGTATATATATCATCTAATAAAAGAATAGTTTTTTCTTTAATTAAATTACTATTTTGAACTTTATAAATATTTTTAACATTTAAAGCTCTATCTTCTTTAGTTAAAGTACTTTGTGCAACATTATTCTTTGTTTTAATTAATAAATTATTTATAAATTGAATATTTTTTAATTTTCTACTTATTTCTCTAGCTAGTAATGCACTTTGATTATATCCCCTATGATTAAGTCTTTTTTTATGTATAGGTACAGGAATAATTATTTCATAATTATTTATAAAATCAACTATTTTTCTATTATTTAAAATAATACTTACAAATGTTTTATATAAATATGGCTTATCATTAAATTTATAATCTATTAATAATTTGCGAATTTGTCCTTCGTATTTAAATATATAACCATGTTTATTAAAAAATTTATCTGTTTTGTTTTCATAATTATTAATTTTCGAAATAGTAATTTTATCTATTTGTGATTTACAATTTTCGCACAAACTATTTTTATCTATTTCTTCACAAATTCCACATACATTTGGATATATTAATTCTAATAAAAAATCTAAAATTTCTATTTTAAATCATTCCTTTCTCTATTTTTTAACATTTTTCGATAATTTTGCATATTTTATAATAATGATAATTAAAGGAATTAGCTTCCTATATCATAAAAACTTATAAGGAGGAAATAATAGTGTTCACTCGTAGATGTAGACGTAATTGCTGTTGTCCTATGAATAATATGGATAATAACAATTCTTGTGATTATGAAACAATATGTAATGATGTTTCAAACAATTGTTGTTGCAAAGATAATGATGATTGTGGTTGTGGATATGACGATGATAACTGTTGTGGAGATATATTCCCATATAACCCAATGTTTGCTCAAAGTTATGTTCCTATTCAACATATGGATAAAACTTTTGTACCTTGTGTTGGATTAAAAAAAGGAACAATATTCCCTGAATTGGTTGACCCATATTATCCTTGTCAATCAATTGATTTTATAAACTTTATTAAAGATACTAACGATATTGGAGAGGGGTGTAATGGATGAATAACGAATGCTGTGAAAACAATGTAGAAGAAAGAAATTGTTGTTGTGATTGTCATGAAAATGACTGTGATAAAACTAGAAGAGAAATGCTAATGCAAATAAAAGAATATGATTTTGCTTTAGATGAATTAAATTTATATTTAGATACTCATCCAGATGACTCTAAGGCCCTATGTTTGCATAATAATTATTCAAGAACATTAAGAGAACTAGAAACTGAATATCAAAGAGTTTATGGTCCATTAACTGCCAATTATCCATGTAAAAAATGGAGATGGCTTGAAGAACCATGGCCTTGGGAAAGGGGGATTATGTAATTATGTGGGATTATAAAAAGATTTTACAATATCCAATAAATATAAAGACGCCTGATCCAAGATTAGCTAAAGTGATAATTTCTCAATATGGCGGACCTGATGGAGAACTTGCTGCCTCTTTAAGATATTTGAGTCAAAGATTTGGAATGCCAGATCAAAATGCTAAAGCTATATTAAATGATATTGGTACAGAAGAATGTGTACCATTATGTTGTCAATAGCTAAAGACAGTGATTGCAACTTTAACTATTGACTTATATATTTACTTCTTCTAATAAAAAATCTATTATATTCATATGAATAATTCCATTTTGGCTATAATTAATTTTATCCATTGAGAGAACATATTTAGGATAATTATCATCAACAAATTTGTATGCTCCAAATTCTCTTTGCATAACTTCATCACTTGATAAATAATCTGTTACTTGTATATATTTTCTTTCTCCAAAGTCATCAATTACAAAATCAATTTCTCCTTTATCAGTTTTTCCTATATACACATCATATCCTCTTGCAATTAATTCATTGTATACAATATTTTCTAATCTTCCACCAATTTTTTTCTCGATTGGAGATTTTTTTAACTGCAATAGTCCTAAATCTGTTAAATAATATTTTTCTAATGTCGCCATAACATTTTTTCCTCTAATATCATACCTATTTACTTTATTTACAATTAGGGAATTTGTTATATATTCTACATAATTTAGAATTGTATCTGGAGTTGTTTGTATTTTCTCATTTTTTAAATATGAAGTAATTGAATTAGAAGATATTATTCCACCAATATTTTCCATAATAAATTGAATTACTCTATTTAATAAATTTATATCTTTAACTTTGTTCCTTTCTATAATATCTTTTAATATTGCACTATTATATAAATCTTTTAAATATAATTTTCTTTCGTCAGCACTATCTGTATTAAAAATTTGTGGCATACATCCCCATTCTATATATTCTAAAAAAGATTTATCTATATTTATTTCCTCTTTTTTCTCTTTCTTAAGTTCTAAATATTCTTTAAATGTAAATGGCATCATTTTAATACTTATATATCTTCCAGCTAAATGCGTTGCTAGTTCACCAGATAATAATTTACTATTTGAGCCTGTTATAAATATACTAACATTTAAAGTTGCTCTAAAAGAATTAATAACCTTTTCAAATTCATTAACATTTTGGATTTCATCAAAAAGCAAATAATATTTTTCCTCATCTTTTATTTTTTCTTTTACATACATATTGAATTTCTTTGGTTCTGTAAAATCTATATAATCATAATCTTCAAAATTCATATATATTATATGATCTGCTTTTATTCCTTTTTGTTTTAATTCTTCTATTATTTGTTTCATTAATACTGATTTTCCTGAACGTCTAACACCAATAATTACTTTTATCAATTCACTATCATATGAATCTCTTATCTTTTTTAGGTACATTTCACGTTTTATCATTATTCCTTCCTCCTATGTTTTAAATTTATTATATTGTATCACACATTTAATAGTTTTTCAAGTTTTTCCTTCTAAAGTCGTAAAACTTTTAATTTTTCTATATTTTTCGACTTTATGTATATAATTAGAACTATGGAAAATTTGTATGGACGACCATTGGTCGTCTGTCTTACAGAGACTCTAAAATTAATATTAAATTTTAGGTAACTTTGGATATATCTGTAATTCAAAATTTGTTGGATCCGAATCCTTTTTTATATTTTTGTCTATTTTTAAATATGTAACTTTAGCAATAATACTTTTTAATAAAATATTTTTATCTTCAGAAAACTCTAGTTTATAATACAAATCTATAATATTTTCTAATTTAGGTATCATAGTTTCCTTCTCGTTTTGAATTTCAGTATTTTTATTTAAAAGTTCATTATATTCCTTTAATTTGCCTTTTAAATTTACTATATTGTCTTTTATTGATTTTGAACGATTTATAAATTCATCTTTACTATAAATACCATTTTCTAAAAAGTCATATATTTTATCAAGTTTGGTATTTTCTTTTTCTAATTCTTTCTTAGTTAAAACAATAGATTTTTCAATTAATCTGTTATTATCAATTTTTGAGTTATCTTTAACTTCATAATCGACCTTATAATTCTCAAGCCATATTTTTAATGCTTCAATAATCTTGTTTTCTACTATATAAAGTTTAGAACTTATATTATCACATTTTGAATTAGAACATATAAGTGTTGCAGGTTTATCAGCTTTTGTATAAGGTCTTCGTTGCATAGGTTTACCACATTTCTCACAAAATACAAGTCCAACTAAAGGATTTTGAATAGTATTACTATGCTTTACTTTTGGAGTATTCTGTTTTCTTTTTTCTTGTACTAATTCCCAAGTTTTATTATCAATAATAGGCTCATGTAATCCATCATAAATTAGATAATCTTGATTACGAGGTCTACTAATTATAAGATGTCCATTTTTCGTTTTCTTTTTTTGTTTCCTCCTATTCCAAGTTAGTTTACCAATATAGGTAGGATTAGAAAGAATATCTTTTACAGAAGAAATAGTCCATTCATTTGAAATTCTAGGATTTAAATTCATATCATTTAATTGTTCTACAACAGAACCTATTGTGTTACTTTCAAAAGTATATAATCTAAAAATTTCCTTTACAATAGGTGCTTCATTTGGATTAATTGATAAAGTATAACCTTTAGAATCTTTTAACTTTACTCTATCATATCCAAAAGGAGCAATATTTCCTACAAACTTACCTTCAGAAACAGAAATTTCTCTACCTCTTTGTAAACGTCTATTGATTGTCTTATATTCTCTCCTAGACATAAATAAGCCAAATTCAAAATATTCTTCATCAAACTCATTATCTGGGTCATAAGTTTTAACAGGTGTAATAATTTTGGTATGAGAATATTTAAAAGCTTTTGAAACTCTTCCTTGATCAGCAGTATCACCACGAGCTAACCTTTCTACTTCAACAACTAAAACACCAGTCCATTTTTCATTTTCAACATCTTTAAGAAGTTTTTGCATTTCTTTTCTTTCACTAATTGTTTCTCCACTTACAACTTCTCTATAGATTTTTGAAATATGTAGGTTTCGCTTCTCAGCTAAAGTAGTTAATATTTTCTCATGTCTTGCTAAAGTTTCGCCTTCTCCATATTTTTCAGATTCGATATCTTCTCTTGATTTTCTTAAATATATTGCATATGTGCCATCTTGCACATTTCCTCCTTTCCTTGTAATTAAGATAGCCGTTGGGAACAAAGTGACCTTACGGATATCTTATGCAAAATGCTTTAGCATTTTGTATCCTTGAAAACGCATAAGCATCTTGCACTGCCTTTAACTATGATATAAATTATATCTGTAATTGCAACAAATTACAACAAAGAAGGATTTATTTTTCTTATTAAATTAATGATAATATTATCTATATATTCTTTTTGAGTAGCAACATCTTTTACTATATAATCATCATAAAATTTTATCTTAGTATTGCCTAATATGTATTCTTCTACTAACATATAAATCGCCTCTTTAAATGTATATTAAGTGAATAAAAAAATAGAAGAAAACGTGCTTTCTTCTATACTATTATTATAAATGCTTAATAGCTTAAAACAATGAAATCGTTTTGAAATATTTTTGAAATGTACTATTTCAGATTTTTTGATTTTATATTTTACGCAGGAAAGTGTTAATACATAACACCTTTAACAAATAAAAGGCAAGCCTTTTAAATTATTAACTTTGTTTTTTTATATTAAGTTTTTAATAAACATACCTATCTAGGTATTTTATAATATATATTAATTTTTACCCAAACATAAAAAGTAAAATTGAGGAAAGGAAAAATAAAAAATTTATCGCCTCCATAAGGTTATCATTTTTGCTAATTGAATAATTTTATATTAAGTGATACAATAAATACAAATAGTAAATAAACATATAGGTGATTTACTGCAAAAATACATTTATAAGGAATGAGATATGAATAAAAATAATCAACAAACAAAATCATATAGAAAAATTAAAAACATTATATTATTAGTAGTAATAATGCTTTGTATAATATTTGCAATATTTAATAATAGTGCTAATAATGAAACTTATAATAATGCTACTAATATATATAACACAACCAATACTACTATAAATAGTATTACGGATAATACTACAAATATAACAGATGATAATGTAATTACTAATAATGATAAGGGTATTATTAATCTTAATAATATTCCACCATATAATGGAAATGCTTACATTGAACTAAATAATAATATGCCTGAATTTGAAGAAAAAGACTTTACTATTATGCCTTTCGAAAATTATAGTGAATTAGATAAGTATAAAAGATGTGGTGTTGCATTTGCAAATGTTTGTAAAGAGATAATGCCTAAAGAAGATGAAAAAAGAGGAAAAATTAGTTATAAACCTACAGGGTGGGTTCAAAAAGAATATCCATATATAATAAACACTAGACAATTGTATAATCGCTGTCATTTAATTGCTTGGCAATTATCTGCTGAAAATAATAGAAAAGAAAATTTAATGACAGGTACAGCTTATTTAAACCAAGCCATGATAAAATGGGAAAATGATATTGCAGAATACATAAAAGACAATGAAAATAATAATTATCATGTTTTATATAGAGTAACACCAATTTTTGAGGGTGAGAATAAATTGGCAAATGGAGTACATATGGAAGCTATGTCAGTAGAAGAAAGAGAGAAAGGAATTTATTTCAATTTATATATTTATAATGTGCAACCTAATATAGAAATTGATTATTCCACAGGAGAAAGCTATGAAAAATTACTATTAAATGAATAAGCGTTAAACTTGTTTATAAAAGAACTTATCATCTTTATCATAATATAAAATAGAATTATCATCTACCCAATAACTAATTAGCTTATTGGGTACTTTTAATATATCTTGCTTGCTTTCTCCGTAACTTAAAATTGTATAATTATTATCACGAGAGGTTATGCCAAATGTAGTATTTGAAAAATCAATTTTAGAAAAATTAGGCTCATTCATAAGTTCTTGTAAAGCCTCGTTATGCTCATTTATTGAAATAAAACTCTTCATCCAATCTCCAGTTATTTTATCTTCATAGACGTACTCTCCATCTTTAAAACTAACAACTACATCATTATGTAACAAATTAAATACATCATCAGAAAAGTTAGTTTCTTCAAAAACTATATTAGTATTTACATTTTGCAAATATGCACTATTTAAGCCCCTTTCTACTACAACATATAAATCATTTTCTGTTCGATATTGTTTCATATGATTTTCTTGCAAATTAACAATTTCCTTTGTGGCTTTTTGGAATTCTTGAGAAATAGTATTTGTTGATTTTGTGTCTATTATATATTTATTTCCTACTTTTTCTAAAACCATACCTTCTTGCACAATTTTGGGTAAGTACTTACCAGATAAATGAAAAGTAGAAACCACATTTCCATTAAAATATTCATCTATTGTATAAATGTTATTTTCATTATATTTATCATCTATATTATTATTCCAAGAAACATAGTAAATATTTTTATTATTACTGTATTCTTTTAAAATATCATTACGTTTTTCATAAAAATCGCCTAAAAAAGTATGTGATATTTTCTTTTTTGATATTAATTCATCAATACTCAAAAAGTCAGCTAAATCTTGCTTAATCTGTTTTTCAGTAATATTTTCTTTAATATTGTTCAAATACTCAGTTAATTCATCAATAAATTGTAGAGTGAAACTATGAGATTTAACATCATTTGAAAGGTTATTAAAAAAATCTAAGTTCAATAAAATCATTCCTTTTTCTTAAAAATTAAATATGGAAACTGTTATTAGAAATAATAACAAAAGATTTAACTTGAAATGATTATATACTAGATTTCCTGAAAAGGCAAGCATTTCAAGAAATTATTATTTTTGTGTATTATAGAATAAGTTTTATATTTACAGCCAATAGCCTTAAATTTTTTCAAGTGACATCATCATGGTACTGAAGAATTAGCACACTTAGAAATGGTTGGAACTCTTGTACATCAATTAACAGATGGTGTATGTCCTAGTGAACTTGAAAAAGCTGGACTTGGACCATATTATACAGATCATGGAACTGGTGTATATCCACAATCTGCTGCTGGAACACCATTCACAGCTGCATATATTGCTGTAAAAGGAGATCCTATTGCTGACCTACAAGAAGATTTAGCTGCAGAGCAAAAAGCAAGAGCAACTTATGAAAAATTAATTGACTTATGTGCAGATAATGCTGATGTAGTAGATGTTTTAAGATTTTTAAGAGAACGTGAGGTTGTTCACTTCCAAAGATTTGGTGAAGCATTAAGAAATGTTCAAGAAAAACTTGCTCAAAAGAAATTTTATATGAATAACAATTGTCTAATGACAAATATGAATGAAAGTACTGCTAACAATACAATGAACAATATGAATGCTAATTTAAGTAATGATAATATGATTAATAATAACAATTGTGGTTGTGGTTATAATAGATAAAATAAAATATATTATATTTAGTAATATTTGTCAATACAGAGGCACAGTTTAACTGTGCCTCTCTTGATTGCAGAACTAATTTTAATAATTCAAATAAGTAATACATTTCATGAATTTCTATTGTAACCAAATACTATTTTACTCATAAAATTATTACAGGAGGTATATATTTATATGGTTAAAACGAAAATAAGAAATTATCAAATAATTAGTGCGATATTTGTATGTATATTAGGAACTTCATTACATTTTACATATGAATTTTTTGGTGAAAATATTTTTGTTGCAGTATTCTCTGCAGTTAACGAAAGTGTATGGGAACATTTAAAATTACTGTTCTTCCCTATGTTACTTACTACAATAATTGGTTATTATTATATTGGGAAAAATACACCTAATTTTTTATGTTCAAAAGCATTTGGAATAATTATATCTATGTTATTTATCATTATATTCTTCTATACATATACAGGAATAATTGGAAAAAGCATCGTTTTTATTGATATAGCTTCATTTTTTGTTGCTGTTATATTAGGAGAATACTTATCTTATAAACTTATGATTAGTAATTTTAAGTGTAATAATATAATAGCTGTCGTTATTCTAACAATAATATTAATAAGTTTTATTGTATTTACTTACTTTACTCCTAAAATAGGAATTTTTAAAGATCCAGTAACAAATCAATATGGTATTATTAAAAATGAAGAAAAATCTAATATCGATGTAAATAGTTAACTAATTCATCATATACAGGCTTTCTTTCTACAAGCTTATTCTCTTCTTGCATCTTTAGTAATTCATTAATAGTTACAAATTTTATTGCCTGTACTTCAGTTTCTTGCATCTTTATATCATCTATATTAAGCTTTTCTTTTCTTAAGATAAAAAAATCATAAAATTGATTTTCAATAAAATCTTCTGAATATTTTTGTTGTGTACGATATGAAAACATATATCTGAAAGATTTTATATCTACATTATAACCAAGACTAACACTAACCTCTTCATTTATTTCTCTTGCAGCTGCTGAAAGTGCATCCTGTCCAGTTGAAATATGACCTGCAACAGAAATATCCCACATTCCTGCATTTTTTTCTTTATTTGCAGCTCTTTGTTGCAATAACACTTCATTTTTTTCATTTATAATAGCTACTACTATTGATCTATGCCACAATCCCTTTTTATGAATTTCATCTCTTGATAAAATTTCGCCTGTTTTTATCCCATTTTCATCTAATACATCAATCAATTCTTTGCTCATTTTTTTCTTGCTCCTTTATCTAAAAATCTTATTCTATTGTTAAATCTTCTTTTCTTGAAAACCTTTCAATATATTTATTGACTTTTATCATATTATATTATTTTATATCATTTTACATAATTTTGTCAATATATTGGGCCTTTAGCTATTTAGCAAAATTTTTCCCTCTATTTCAGTTTTAAGTAATTTTACAAACTCTACTCCATCTTGTTTTGTCCCAACAATACTTCCATAATGAGTTGGTACTGCAATTTTAGGTTTTATTTCATTTACTAACTTTGCTGCTTCCTTGAAATTCATTGTAAAAGTTCCACCAACTGGAACAAAAGCAACATCACATTTTACTTTTCGATTCTCCTCTGTAATATCTGTATCTCCTGAAATATAATACCTAATACCTTCTATTTCTAAAATATATCCAACCCAACCACTTTCTTTTGGAT
Source organism: uncultured Clostridiaceae bacterium (assembly GCA_948469815.1). Lineage (GTDB taxonomy): Bacteria > Bacillota > Clostridia > TANB77 > CAG-508 > CAKPSH01. The sequence continues at coordinate 36,548 of CAOKMR010000004.1, forward strand.
GAAACTCTTTATTAGTATTATAAGCTGGTATTGTTTCAAAATTAATATTATCTACTAGATATTTATTATTATGATATACAATTCTAATTCTATCTTGATTAAATCCATCTTTCAATAATTCATCTACTACATCTTTTGTCCCAACAAATATTGTACTCTCTTTTTTTACTTTTGTAATATCTTCTTTGGAATAATGATCATAATGATTGTGTGTTATAAATATAATATCTGCATCATTGTAATTTTTGTCAATATTGAATGGATCTATATAAATTACTTTTTCTTTATTTATTTTTATGCTACTATGGCACAAGACTTCTATATCTTCTAGCATGCAATTTCCTCCTTCTTTTTTTGTAATATTGTATTATATCAGAAAACTATATAACTAGTTTTCACTTATTCTTTAAATGAAAATCTCAAAAATTTAACATTTTATTTTTTTAATAATGCTACAATTATGAAACTTATTGACATACATATTATTATACCAACATAAATCTTTATTGCTCTTTTTTGTTTCTTATTTATTTTTTCACTTTCAATTTCTATATTGCTCTCATAATCCTCTTCAATGCTATCGTCTATTTCGTTTACTATTTCATTTTTTTCATAGTATTTATCTATTATTTTTTCTGCTTCACTCTCAAATCCCTGTTGTACATATAACATGAATTTACCAATATATTTAGGAATTCTTTTACTACCTTCCCAGTCTTCTTGTAATTCTATTTTATATTCAATATTATTATCTTTAAATTCTTTTCTAATATATTCAAATATGCTATTTTCTCCATTTGATTCTAATATTTTAATCCAATTATCATACATTCATATCTCTCCTTAATTTATATAAAATTACTCTCGCTGAAGATTTCTATGTCTGTCTACTCTATAGCATTTTGTTAATTTATTTCTCAAATATATTATACTTTATATATAATTTTTTTTCAATAAAATATAAATTTTGACTGTTAAAAGAAAAAAAGTATTGTTCTATTTAAATTATAGTGATATAATATCAAAGGATTTTGGATAGAAATCTAAAAAATATTTAGGAGGATTAAAAATGGAAGAAAACCAAGCAAAAAACAAAAAAGTCGTTATTGTTGTTGTCGCAATAGTCGTAGTATTAGCAGTAGCAATTTTAATAGGATTAGGTGCAGTAATAAGCGATGTTGCTCAAAAACAAATTCTTAGTGAAGAAATTGAAAAAATCAATCAAACATCTCAAGTAGACACAGAAATCAAAACTAGTGGAAAATATGCAGAAGTTGAAAAAGTATTAAAGGATTATGTAATTGAATATCAATCAATTGCAAAAGAAATGCAAAATCAATATCAAAATGAGAAGTTTACAACAATTTTATCAGCTGATAATTACAAAAATGATGGACCAGATTTTGTAGAGTCTAAAAAATTAATAGCTGATACAAGAGCTAAAGGAGAAGAAGTTAAAACTAGGCTTGCTGAAATGGCATCAAATGAATATAAGCAAAAAAGAGCAGATGATAATGGTCTAACTGGTAAGTATAAGGATTTATTTGTAGATAGTATTCAATTTGAACAAGAAATAAAACAAGTAGACTCAACTATTGATAGCGTAAATAACTACTTATCAAAAATCGAAGATGTATTCAATTATTTAACTGAAAATAAAAATAGTTGGAAAGTTAATGGTGGTAAAGTTGAGTTTAACGAAATGTCTCAAGTTACAAAATATAACTCTTTATTAACTTTAGTAAATATTGCATCACAAAAATTAAAATAATTACATAGATGGTTGTTTAAAATCATAAACAACCATCTTTTTTTAATTCGATATGAAATTCAATAAATTCATCATCATTTCTTGCATATATTTTTCCATTATGCAATTCTATTATTTCTTTAGTTATTGCAAGACCTAGACCTGCTCCACCTGTACTTGAAGTTCTTGCTTCATCTAGCCTATAAAATTTTTCGAATATTTTTTCTAATTTATATTCTGGAATCTTATTTCCTTTATTTTTAAATAATATATCTATTTTTCCTTCATTTTCTTTAATATCAATTTCTATATTTGTATTTTCATAACTATAATTAATAGCATTTTTAAATAAATTACCAAATGCTCTAGCAAGTTTATCTCCATCTCCCATAAAATAAATGTGATTTGGTTTATTTATGATACATTTTAAATTTTTTTCTTGTAGCATTGGATAACATTCATCTGATAATTGTTCCATTAAAAATGATAAATCTATTTTTTCCTTTGTAACATGCATTTCATGCAAATTATATCTTGTAATATCAAAAAATTGATTTGTTAGTTCTTCTAGTCTAAAAGCTTTATCTAATGCAATATTTATATATTTATCTTGTAACTCATTTGATAATGACTTTTCATCTTTTAATAATGTTAAATATCCTATAATAGATGTAAGTGGAGTTTTTAAATCATGTGCCATGTATACAATTAAGTCATTCTTTTTTTGTTCTGCCTCTTTTGCGTTTTTTTCGTTTAAAAGATATTTATATTTAATATTATTTATTTTTTCAGAAAATTTAATTGTCTCATCTGATAACTCTATTCTACTTTTCTCTTTATTCATAATATCATCTAATGAATTATATACCTCATATATATTGTCAAAAAATTTAGAAATAGATTTAAATATTATAATTGCAAGTACTATAAAAAGATATACTATAATTATTGTGCTTTTATTACCTACACACCAATAATATAATTCTGGATTAAAATCAAACACATTATTTGCTAAAGCTCTCTCAAAGATTCCATCTATAAATAATTGAAAAAATATTATTGAGATAATGTAAACTATGATTATTTTTAGTATTATATTAAAACAAATTTTAACTTTTTCTTTAAATAATATCTTATTTTTCAATTTTATACCCCACCCCCCATACAGTTTTTATAAACTTCGGATTTTTAGTATCTTCTTTTAATTTTTCCCTAATTCTTCTAATATGTACCATTACTGTATTATTGTTGTCTAAGTATTTTTCTTTCCAAACCTTTTCAAATAGTTCTTCTGAACTTACTACACAGCCTCTATTATTAGCTAAATATAACAATATATCAAATTCTATTGGTGTAAGTTCTATTTCTTTACCATATAATAAGCATTTATGTGTTTCTTTATCTATCTCTAAGCCTTCTATATAGATATTATCATCTTTCTCTTTTTCATTATACTTTGTATATCTTCTAAGCGCTGACTTAACTCTTGCAACTAATTCGAGAGGATTAAAAGGTTTTGTAATATAATCATCTGCCCCTAAAGTTAGACCATTTATCTTATCTATATCTTCTATCTTCGCTGTTAAAAATATTATTGGAAAATTCAAATCTTTTTCCCTAATCATTTTACAAATATCAAATCCACTAATTTCTCCTACCATTATGTCTAATATTGCTAGGTCTAATTTTTGTGTATTTATACAATTTATTGCCAATTTATAATCATAAAATTTATGTACATTATAGTTTTCGTTTTTTAAATATAATTCTACTAAATCAGCAATTTCTTTTTCATCATCTAATATTAAAATATCCATACTCTCCCTCACTTTTTCGATTATAACATATTTTTTCTGTAAAATTTCAAATGTAAGAAAATTTTAAGATTTTTTTAATTTTTTCTTAAAACTTTTTATTTTCAACACTTATATAATAATTATAGACAAGTTAATTAATATTTCATATTGCAAATCAATAATGGAAGGAATGATATAAAAATGAGAAAAAGGAAAATTAAAATCGAAAAAATATTCTTATTATTAGTTTTTATTATTGTAATTATGTATTTCTATATTAAAAATATGGGTGTAGATACTAAGAGTACTCCATTAGCAGATATAGGTAATAATAGTATTGTTCAAGTAACTCCAAAATATGAAATTATTAAACAAGATTATAATGATAAATACTCTGGAATCGGACAAGAAACTATTGAAAATAAGGATGGATATTTTACTACTTTTACAACTGAAACTAATAATCAAAAAACTTATAAAGAATATAAGCAAAATGGTAATTTTTCCTGGAGTAATAATGATTATTGGAGTGGAACAATGTCTGATAATGGTTGTGGTATTACAGCATTATCAATTATTTTAAGTGGATACAAAAAAGACTATACTCCCGAAAATCTTAGGGAAAAATATTATCCAGTTCTATCCTCTGATAAAATTTCAAGAGAATTATCTTATACTTATGGAATTAAAAATTCAGATTTTTATTATGATACTGTTCATTTATCAAATGAGTCTATTGAAAAACATTTAAAAACTAATAGACCTATTTTAATTTGTGTATGGAATAAACCAACAGAAAATCGTTTCACTACTACTTCTCATTATATGGTATTACTTGCTAGTGATGGAAATGGTATGGTTTATCTTTCAAATCCAAATGGACTTGAAAATGATTATAAAAGTTCTGGTTGGTATGATATTAATGAAATTTCTCCTTATATTGCAAAGGCATTGTATATAGAGAGTTATAAATAAAAATTTTATAAAAAATTACCTTCAAAAGTATAAAATAAAATTAAAAAAACTATTAAAAATTTATGTTTTTTGATATAATATACTAAAATCTAACAAATAATTATAAGGAGAATTAAATTGACTAAAGTAATTATTAAAAAAAATACTCTATTTATAATATTAACTGGAATAGAAGGATTGGCCTTTGGTTTATTAGATTGGGATAGCATACTTTCTGATTTAGTATATCTTCAACATAATAATAAACTTTTAGTATCTTTAATTACAGCAAATGTAAGTGTAGCTAGACTTATTGCTACTATTATATGTATATACTTAAATGATTCTAATAAACCTAATAAAATATTTAGAATATGTGTTATCTTATGTTCAATTGGTTCAATACTAATTGGTATAACTTACAACTTAAATTTACTAATACTATTTTCTATATTTTATGTATTAGAAGGTATAGTTTTAGAGATATATTCTGGTTACCATTATGCATATGTTTACAATTCATTGCCAACTGAAATATCAACACAAGTGCATTCAAAAAGAATAGCTGTTTTTAAATTCACATTTATGATAGGCATAGCTATAGCAAGCTATTTTACTACAAAATTTATAAATAATACAATGACTATATGTGTTATTATATCTTCTATTACTTTTTTAGTACTGATTATATTTATTAATAATGTTAAAAATTTTCCTAAAAATAAAAAAGAAAATATAATTCCATTAAAAGAAAAGCTAAATTTAAATAAGTACACAAAATACTATAAAAGTTGGATTATTACTAGATTTTTAGGTAAATTTTCATTAACCTCTTTAGTTGTATTAATTTCAATACTTGCAATTGATATAGATCTTAATTTAGGAACTTTAAAAGCATGCAAAACATTTTCTTGGATTTTAAGTGCTGTAGGATTTTGGCTATCTGCATACCTAATTAAAAATAAATTAATTGTTAAAGGCGATATTCTATGTAAATCAATAATTGTCCTTCTAATATTAGTTTCCTTTTTCTTTCCTTATGCTATTTATGGAATTCTTTTATTAAATGGATTACTAAATCCATTTAATACTATGTCAAATTTTACTATGATACAATTAGATAAAGATAATATAAGTGTAGCACAAAAAGAATTATTAATAAATCTATTTGGATATTTTTCCGGATTGTTATCTTCATATATTTTACTTAATATAAATGTTTATATTGCATTAACTGTTATAATAATTACATTAGGTTTAAGTATAATAAATGAAATAAGATTATATAAAATGAAACAAAATAATTAATTGTAAATTAACACATTTTGTCGTATAATATAAAATATCTAAATTCAAGAAAGGGATTTATATGGCTAAGGTTTTAGATTTTAAAAATGATAACGATTATACAAAGTTAAAAGAGGTAGCACAGATTATTAAAAATGGTGGTCTGGTTCTATTTCCTACTGAAACAGTTTATGGTCTTGGTGCTAATGGATTAGATGATAATGCTGTAAAAAAGATATATATTGCAAAAGGTAGAAACGAGAATAATCCTATTAATTTATTAGTAAGTAATATTGAAATGATAGAAAATATTGCAAAAGAGATTTCAGAAATTGAGTATAAATTAATGAATGCATTCTTCCCTGGTCCTTTTACTATTATTTTGAAGAAAAAGCCAATAGTTCCTTCAATTCTTACTGCAAATGGAGATACTGTTGGAGTTCGTATGCCTAGTGGAATAATCGCCAAAGAACTTGTAGAACTTGCTAATGTTCCTATTGCTGCACCTAGTGCTAATATTTCAGGTAAACCTAGTGGAACAAATTTTAATGATTTATATAATGATTTTAAAGACAAAGTGGATTATATGATAGATGGTGGAAATAGCTCTATTGGAATTGAATCTACTATTGTTAAAGTAATAGATAATATCCCTCACATTTTAAGACCTGGAAGTATAACAGATGAACAGATAGAAAAAATTGCTGGTACTGTAATTAAAGATTATGAATATTCGCCTTCCAACATTCCAAGTAGTAATTATGACCACTATACATTAAACAGTAAATCTCTCCTAGTTATTAGTAATGATAATGAAAAAATGGTATGTAAGATAAATGAAATTGCAAATACTTATTCCTCTCCTGTACTAATTGCTAAACATGAAAATATTAATAAATATAATGTAAAAACAGTTATTGATATGGGAACTTGCTTAGATGAAATAGCAAAAAATATCTTTTCTAATTTAAGAAAAGCTGATAGTTTTTATCCTGATATTGTGATTGTTGAAGGTGTTAAAAATAAAGGTGTTGGGCTTGCAATTATGAATAGACTTATTAAGGCATGTGATGACTTTATTAAGATATAACAAAATGCACGATAAATCGTGCCTTTTGTTATTAAGCATTATTTTGTCATTATCTCACAAACCAAATTATTAAATTCTGTTGGATTTTCTATTGTAAGTCCTTCTATTAATCTCGCTCCATTGTATAAAATTTGTGCATATTTTTTTAGTTCTTCTTTATTCTCTTTATATAATTTCTTCAATTGTTCTGTAATCGGATGATTTTCATTTATTTCTAAAATTGTTAATGCTTTTATTTCTTGAGAATTTGGCATTGTGTTTAATGTTTTTACCATATCTATAGATACTGCTCCTTCACTAGACAAGCAAACTGGATGATTTTTTAATCTATGAGTAAATCTAACCTCTTGTACTTCATTGTTGATTGCTTCTTTCATAATATTAAACATATCTTTGTTATCTTCGTTTGCCTTTTTTAGTTCTTCCTTTTCTTCTTCTGTATCTAATTCTAGATTATCAGCAGAAACATTTTTAAATGCTTTTTCTTCATAATTCATTATTACTTGTAATGCAAATTCATCTACATTATCTGTTAAATATAATATCTCAAATCCTTTATCTTTTATGGTTTCTACTTGTGGTAGTAAGTCTATTTTGTCTATTGTTTCTCCACAAGCATAATAAATATCTTTTTGATCTTCCTTCATTCTTAAAACATATTCTTTTAAAGTAACTAATTTTTTTTCTGTTGATGAGTAAAATAATAATAAATCTTGTAATTTATCTTTATTCATTCCATAATCACTATATGTTCCATATTTTAATTGTAATCCGAAATTTTTGAAAAATTCTTCATATTTTGTTCTATCACTTTTTAACATGTTTTCTAATTCAGTTCTAATTTTGTTTTCTAAGTTCTTAGCTATAACCCTTAATTGCCTGTCATGCTGTAGCATTTCTCTTGATATATTTAATGATAAATCTTCACTATCTACTAATCCTTTTACAAATCCAAAATAGTCTGGTAGTAACTCTGCACATTTATCCATTATTAATACACCATTTGAATATAATTGCAATCCTTTTTCATATTCACTTGTATAGTAATCATAAGGTAAATGTGTAGGTATATATAATAACGCATTATAATTATATTGTCCCTCTACAGATGTATGAATTACTTTTAAAGGTTTTTCATAATCATGAAATTTCTCTATATAAAAATTATCATATTCTTCTTCTTTAATATCCTTCTTATTATTTTTCCATAAAGGTTTCATAGAGTTTATTGTTTCTATCTCTTTTATAGTTTCATATTCTTCTGTTCCTTCTTTTTTCTTACTGTGCTCTACCTCCATTTGTATTGGATAACGTATATAATCTGAATATCTTTTTACAATTTCTTGAATTGTATAACTATCTAAAAATCGACTATATTTTTCTTCTTCTGAATCTTCTTTTATATGTAATGTGATTTTTGTTCCATTTTCTGCTTTTTCACAAGGTTCTATACTATACCCCTCTACTCCTTTTGAAATCCATTTATAACCTTGTTCACTATTTTCAGATTTGCTTTCTACTGTTACTAGATCACTTACCATAAATGCAGAATAAAAGCCTACCCCAAATTGACCTATAATGTCAATATCTTCTTTCTTTTCATTTTCCTCTTTGAATGCAAGGGAACCACTTTTGGCTATTGTTCCTAAATTTTTATCTAATTCTTCTTCTGTCATACCACAACCATTGTCTTCTATTGTAATAGTTCTATTTTCTTTGTCTAAATCAATTTTAATTTTAAAATCGTTTTTAATTACATTTTCGTTTTTATCTGTTAGTGAATGATAATATAGCTTGTCTATCGCATCACTACTGTTTGATATTAATTCTCTTAAAAATATTTCTTTGTTTGTATAAATAGAATTAATCATTAAATCTAGTAATCTTTTTGATTCTGCCTTAAATTGTTTTGTTCCCATAAAAAAACTTCCCTTCTTTTTCTTATTTCTATGGGATATTATACTTCATGTTTTTAGCAATGTCAATATGAGAGTGCTAATTTCACAAAATTTTCATATTATTCTTAAAAAATCTATTATACCTTTTGTCTCTTTTGCTCTTAATGACATTTCTTCTAATTCCTCTTGTTTTAAATATTTTCTTCCAAAGTTTTCTTTCATACTTGCCCATGTTTCTATATCAATTCTATATATTGCTCCATCTGAAAATCCAACCAATACAAAAGCTATTGCTCCTAATTCTTTATATTGTAATAAAGTCTCTCTTTGGAAATCACTTAATACTTGGTATGTTATTCTATCTGCTTCTGTATATTTAGCATCAAAAACAACAGTTTTGCCACCTTTTATTGTTCCCTTAAAATCTGGTTGTGCAACTTTTGTAAACACAGTTTCAAATTTTCCATCTTCAATATGTTTTAATATCTTCATTGGTTCAGGAGTTTTTTCTATTTTTGCTAGTTTTTTATTCTCATAAATACTACATATATCTTCCACTTGTGCTTCAAAGTTTTCTCCTAATCCATGATTTACCCTACCAATTAATTGCCTATTAGGATTTTTACCAATGTTACTATTTCCAATCATTTTCTTGTATTCTTCTATTGAAATACCCATTTTATTTTCTATTCTCCCCCAAGATATTATTGTCTTATATAATCTACATACCTATATTCAAAATCATTATCATCCTTTGGACCTATTTGTTCTTTTATAATTTTCCATTCTTTTTCATTTATTTCTGGAAAGAAAGTATCTCCTTCAAATTCTTTTTCAATCTGTGTTATGTATAATTTATTACATTTAGGCATAAGTAATTTGTATATCATTGCCCCACCTATTACAAAGTGTTCTTCATTATCTTCAACGTATTTATCTAATTCATTAACATTATTTATTACTTTTACACTTTGATTATCTAACTTGTAATTTTTATCATTACTTAGTATTATATGAAATCTATTTGGTAAAACTCTCCCTAATGATTCAAATGTTTTTCTTCCCATTATTATAGTATGATTTGTTGTTAGTTCTTTAAATCTTTTTAAGTCATCTGGTATTTTCCAAATAAGTTGATTGTTTTTACCTATTACATTATTCTTTGCTCTTGCTACTATTATGCTTAACATTCCTAATTACCCCTTTATATATTTTTCTTTCCACATAAAACATTAAATGTGTCATTTTGTAGTTACAGTAATGTTTGAATGGGGCACATGCAATGTGCCCCTACAGTAGCAACATAATCCGATAGGATTATGTTGCTACTGGTATTCTTCCTAAATTAATTTCTTTATTGTAGTCATATCCTTTAATTTCAAAGTCCTCTACTTTAAATTCATAGAAATTTTTGGTTTTATTATTTATTATTAGCTTTGGAGATACATCCTTTGGTTCTGCACTTATTAATTTTTCTACAAGTGGAATATGTCTATCATATATATGACAGTCTCCTATATTATGTGTAAGTGTTCCTACCTCTAGTCCAACACATTGTGCAAACATATGCAAAAGTGCTGCATATTGCATTGTATTCCAACCATTTGCTGCAAGCATATCTTGTGAACGTTGATTTAATATTAAATGTAATTTTCCTTCTTTTACTAACCATTGTGTTCCATATGCACATGGCTCTAAATTCATATATTTTAAGTCTTCAAAATCAAATATATTCGTCATAATTCTACGACTAGATGGATTATTTTTTAGTAATTCTAGCACATAGTCTACTTGGTCAATATTTTTAATCTCTGAACCAATTTTAAAGTTATATTTTTTTTGCATTTGATATCCATATGCTTTTCCAATACTTCCGTCTTCATCTGCCCATTGATCCCATATATGTGAATTCAAATCATTAACATTATTAGATTTTTTTTGCCAAATCCAAAGCAATTCATCTATTGCTTTTTTTACTGTATTTGTATTATTTCTTAAAGTTATCATTGGAAATTCTTTTGCTACATCATATTTATTTGTAACACCAACTATTGATATATAATTAGCTTCACTACCATCATCTTCCCATATAGTTCTAACATTTGTTCCAACTGAAGAATATCCATGTTCTAATATTTCTTTACATGTATCTATAAAATTTTTATCTGCTTGGGTCATTTTTTATTCCTCCTATTTTTACATTTTTTGCAATTTATTGATATTATATATTATATGTTAAATAAATTCAACATATTTTGTTATCAATTATTTAATATGTTACTCGATAACAGTTATTTAAATAAAATGTGTTAAAAGTATAGATATATAAATATTTACGCAGTATCGAATTTGACTGTAATATATTTAAAAATTCTTTTGAAATATTTATATATCTATTAATTAGGTGTCCCTACATATATTTTAAAATATTTACAACAATTTTTCCTTTTTTATTCGTTCCTAATTTTTCACATACTTTAAATTTGCCTCTACCACGTATAACTAAAATATCTTCTAATTTCACCTCTTTAGAGGCTTTTGTTTCCAACTTTGAATTTAGATAAATTTTTTCGTTTTTTAATAATTCCTCCGTTTGACTCCTTGAAATTTTACATATTTCTGATACAAAATTATCTAATCTATTTGAACTTACTGATATTTTTATTTCCTTGAAATCTATTGGTTTTAACTCAACTTTATCAATATCTATTATTTCTATTTTGGATTTTCTAAATCTAATTAATTCTTCTAATGAGTTTTTTATATATTCTGCATTTTCTTTCAAAACCATTATATAAGCTCCATCTTCATGAACTATTATATCTCCCATTCTTTCTCTTACAAGTCCAAATTTCATAACAGCACTTAAATAATCTCTATGCTCATATTTGCCTATAAGTTCTTTTGGTAATTTTATTCTTATTGCTTTTATTATATTATTTATTGCATTTTCAGCTATTTGTGAATTATTATTATTTCTATACAAATCAAATTCTTCCTTAAATTTTTCAGGATACATTATAAGTATTTTATACTCAGAGTCCTTAAATCCACCAAAAAAGAGATAATTCTTTTCTTTTAATCTGTTTAATTCTTTTATCAATAATTCCATTTTGTATATATTTAAAAACTCTGTATTTACTATCTTATTATTAGTCTTACAAATTTTTAGCTTGTCTGTAAGTTTTGCTATCATTAATTTTTCATCTAATTTTATAGTACTCATTCCTTCCAAAAATTATATCATGTTTATTTTATATCTATAATATCTAAAAATCAACTTTAAAATTTTTATAATTTTTGTTAAATACTTCTTGAATTTATGTCTTGTCTCATGATATGATAATATTTATGAGAGTTAAAAAATTATTTATAAGTTTAATTATTATTATTTTATTTAATTTAATATGTATCCCATTTGCAAATGCTTCTAGTGTTCCACAAATTGATGTGGAGTCTGTAAAAGCCAGTTTAAGTGTTAATGCACCATCAGCTTTATTAATAGAAAAAAGTTCTGGAGATATTTTATACCAAAAAGAAGCTTTTACTCCAATGTATCCTGCAAGTACTGTAAAAATAATGACTGCTATTATTGTACTTGAAAATTGTAGTCTTGATGAACCAGTTACAGTAAGCGAAAGTGCAATATCAACAGTTCCTTCTGGATATACTGTATCAAAAATACAGGCTGGAGAAATTTTAAGTACAAGAGACCTACTGTATGCTTTACTTGTTCCTTCTGGGAATGATGCTGCAAATGCTTTAGCAGAACATATAGCTGGTAATATTCCTGCTTTTGCAAACATGATGAATGAAAAAGCAAAACAATTAGGTTGCCAAAATACATATTTTACTAACCCTAATGGTGTTCATGATGCAAATATGCGTACAACAGCTTATGATTTAGCATTAATAGCAAAACACGCTATGAATATACAAGAATTTAGAACTATTGTATCTACTGAAACTTATACCCTTCCATCTTCAAATGTTTATCCATTAAATGATAGAGTTTTACATAATTCAAATCATTTAATAAATACTGCTTCTCCCCATTTTTACGAATATGCTACTGGTATAAAAACAGGTTATACAACTCCTGCTCAAAATTGTCTAGTTGCAGGTGCCAAAAAGGATAATATAGAATTTATTGCAGTTATTTTAGGTTCAACTTTTCCAAATACTGGTAACCAAGCTAAATTTGTTGATGCTAAGAACTTATTTGAATTTGGTTTTACATATCATTATGATTCTTATAAAGAAAAGTCTCAAGCTAAACAATCTGGTATTTGGTGTGGAGTTATAAATACTGAACTAATGGTTGATGAAAATAATAAGCCTAGATGGGGGTATGTATTTTATTTAATTGCAAGGACAACATTAATACTAATAGCTATAATTTATGTATTATATCATTTAATAACTAAAACTAAACGATACATTTATAATCGTACACATGCAAAATATGATTTCAAATATTAAATCACAATGGGGGCTTCCTATTTACAGGAAACCCTCTTAGTATTCTTAACAATATAGATTTTATATAAATTCTTCCCACACTATATTTGCTAAATCTAATCCTTTATCTGTTAATCTTATATTATTTAAGTCTATTTCTATTAATTCTAAATTTACTAATTTATTTAATTCATTTCTAAATAAATATATAGGGTTTTCACTGAATTTTAATTTAAACTCCGAAATATTAACTCCTTCTAACTTTCTTAACCCTAATATCATATATTCCTTTTCCTGAGATATTTTATCTTGTATTTCATGTATTTCTTTATCATTATAATTTTTTATATATTCATCTATTTTTTCTAAATTAGAGTATCTTCTATTATTCAAATATGAATGTGCTGAAACTCCTATTCCTATATATTCTTTTTGATTCCAACAGTCAATATTATGTTTTGAATAATAACCCTCTTTGGCAAAGTTTGATATTTCATAATGATTATATCCATTCTTTTCTAATAAATTTTTAACTGTCCAGTACATTTTTCTTTCTTCATCTTCATCTGGTAAAATACATCTTTGTGTATTTACTAGATCATACATTTTAGATCCTTCTTCTAATATTAATGAATATATTGAAATATGTTCTGGATCTAATTCAATTATCTTTTTTACACTTTGTATTATATCTTCTATATGTTGTTTTGGTAATGCTAACATTAAATCTATATTTATATTTCTAAAGCCAATATCTCTTGCAATATTATATGTATTTAAAAATTCATTATAAGTATGTATTCTCCCTATTTCTTTAAGTAAAACATCTTGTGTTGCTTGTAATCCTATACTTAATCTATTTATACCAGCCTTCTTATAATCTCTTAATTTTTCTTTGGTTACAGTTCCTGGATTAATCTCAATAGTTATTTCCTCTGCTTTTTCTAAATTTATTTCTTTTAAAAGTTTTACGATATAATTGCTATCAATATATGATGGAGTCCCTCCACCTATATATACTGTTTTAATTATATATTCTTCTGCTTTGTAATTACGATATTCTTTTATTACAGTTTCTATATATTCTTCAATGTAATTATCTTTGTTAGGATATGATATGAAATCACAATAATAACATTTTTTCTTACAAAATGGTATGTGAATATATAAATTTACCTCATTCATTATTATCTCAATCCTTTCAATATAATTACTCTAATTTTTTTCTAATTCTTTTGCAATTTCTAATAATTTATTTAATCTATGATTTACTCCTGATTTACTAATAGGTGTATTTAGCATTTCTCCAAGTTCTACTAGATTTGCATCTGGATTCTTTAATCTTAGTTTTGCAATTTCTTTTAAATTATCTGGTAATTCTTCGAATTTTCTTTTACTTTTTATTAAATTTATTGCTTGTATTTGTAATACTGATGCTTCAATAGTTTTATTAAGGTTTGCAGTTTCGCAATTGACTATTCTATTTATATTATTTCGTTTATCTTTAATAACTCTTATTTCTTCATATCTAATTACTGCTTTATTTGCACCTATTATAGCTAAGAAATCTGAAATAATCTCTCCTTCTTTAATATATAAAGAATATCCATGTTTTCTTGCAAGGTTTTTAGTTGTTATATTAAATTCGTTAATAATATCTTGTACAATTTTTTGGTTTTCTTCAGAATTAAAGGTAATTTCTAAATGGTATTTACTATTAGGATTATTAATTAATCCTCCACCCATAAATGCTCCTCTTATAACTGCTCTTTTTTCATCTGTTGTTGATGTTTGTATATTGCGTAAATTTAATAGTTCCTTATTAAAAGTAATTATGTAATTATTTCCTTGAATTTTTATTTTATAATCAATCTCAAGTTCAGATAATATTTTTCCAAATCTGTTTATGTTATATTCACTATTGGTAGAAAACTTTATTTTATTTTTTATAAATCTCGCATTTCCACTTAATATATATCCATATAATTCAGAATATATTAAATTTTTGTTTCCAAATGTGTTAAGTCTACTAAGATCTTCTTTTACTTCTGATGAAAATGACATACCTTTATACTCCTCTCTTTATATTTGTCTTGATATTATCACTCTATCATTGTTTTCTAAATCTTTTATGCATTTTATATCTTTATATTTATTCTCTTTTTCTAATATATCTATTACGCTATTTTTCTGATTATATCCTATTTCTAATGCTAAATATCCATGATTTTTTAAATATTTATATGAATTTTTAGAAATTTCTCTATAAAAACTTAGTCCATCTATACCACCATCTAATGCAATTATTGGCTCACATTGTACATCTTTTGATAATGTTTTTAAGGTTTCTGTTTCAATATATGGTGGGTTTGAAACTATTATATCATATTTACCATTAATCTCTTCAAACATATTTGATTCAATAAATTCAATCTTTACATTATTTAATCTTGCATTTTTTTTAGCTACAACTAAAGCATTACTACTTATATCTGTTGCGAAAATTTGTATATTTTCTATATATTTTTTTATAGATATTGCAATAGCTCCACTACCTGTACATAATTCTAATATCTTTATTTTTTTATCTTTATACTTCGTTTTATATATTTTTATTACTTCTTCAACTAGTACTTCTGTATCTGGTTGAGGAATTAATACATTATCATCAACATAAAAATTTAATTTCATAAACTCTTGATTATTTGTTATATATTGAAGCGGATATCCATTTTTTAATTTTTCAATATTCTCATTATATATATGTAAAATTTCATCTTTTAAAATTTCTTTATCATTTATAACTAAGTATTCTTTAGGTTTATTTATAGTATATGCCATTAGAATTCTAGCAATATTATATGAATCAGTAATATTATTTTCCTTTAGTATTTTTGCATTCTCAATTATTGCTTGTCTTATTTCCATTTCTTCTCCTTATATAACAATGTATTAATTAAAAGTTTCCACTTGTTTTAAAATTGGAAATTCTTTTCTAAATTCTCTTAATTTAAATTCTGAGTATTCTTTTTCTCCCAAATTCCAACTCTTATTTTCAGCATCTGGCTCGTAATATGAATTTGGTAATTCAATAGTGTGTCCCATTTCTTCTAATTTTTCTTTTATTTCTATATCATCAAAATAATTTAATAATGCTCTTTTTGCTCCTTCTATTTTTCCTTGATTTTTTGTCGCTATTAATACTTTCATCATTTACCTACTTTCATTTTTTATATTATACTTTTTCATATGGTTTGAAGTTAAAATCAAAGCCTGTATATTTAAAATGTTTAATATTAAAATATTCATCTATATCATTTTTTGCGGACTTTGAAATTTCATTTATTCTGCATACCCCATTATTATATTTAGTTAAAGGAATAATATATCTTCTTTTTCCTTTAACACTTATACAATATTTATCATCAATTGGTGTATCACTTCCATAAACAGATGTCGCATTTTGAAATTTAATAAAATTATCTTTTATATAATTATCTTCACAATTCAATATTTTTTTAATTACTTCTTTCTCTGATAAATTATATAAATCATCAATTGTTAAATATCCTTTAGCATTCATAGATTTAACTATATCGGCTAAAAATTGCATAACAGTTCTGTCTTTATCACTTATCCATTCTGGCCATAATTTTGAAATAATGTGTATGTATTTTTCACAGATTTTCCAATCATTAAATCCTAATTCAGCAACACCATTTTCATTTTTTAATACACTTACATTGTCATATATTTCCTTTATCGTTTCTAACTCCCATACTCTATGAAAGACTAATCCGCTAGAAAAAGTATATTCAAATCTGTCTGCACTCAATTGTGGTGTATCATTATCTGCAATTGGATAAATATGATAATCTGATACTTCCTCTATTTTTATTCCATCTCTATGTAATAATTCCATTATTTCTTTTGAAGCTCTTATTATTTGTTCAGTTCTTTCTTCTGTAGATTCTTGATGTTCTGAGTCTCCATTCATAAAATCTATACAATGTTTAAAAGTTGGAGTTGCTATATCATGGAATAGTCCTGCTAAAGTTTGTTTTTTATCATGTGTAAAGTGCCATACTATTAGAGCTACTCCTACACTATGATCTAAATTAGAATACCAATATCTAACATTAAATACTTTAGAATAGTCTGTTCCACAACTCATACTTGTACCATTTATTCTTTGCATTTCTGGAGTATCTATATATTCTAATAACCATGTTGGAAATTCTGGTGATAATATTTTAAAATATTCTCTTACTTCTTCGTTTATTGTATCTAAATAATTTTTCATTTTTATAATCATTCCCTTCACTTAAAGCACAAATTATAACTCATTTCTTTTTACTTATTGCATTTTACCATAAAGATTTATTTTTTGAAATACTTTTGACATAAAAATAAACCACCCACATTAAGCATTGTCTAATAGGATGGATTTTTTTCATTTTCACTTTTTATTTAAAGCATTGTATCACTAATTTGACACCATCTTTTAAACCGCTCTTTGTAATATTGCTCATTATAGCATCCAGATTCATTATTGACTGCCTCTATATATGTTTCAAAAGCAGTAAGGATTTTTTGTTTTTTATATAGGCTTTTATTATGAATATATTTGTCTAGTAATTCTTCAATTTTGCTATACTCTTGATTTATCTCTTTTCTAGCCTCTTTTATTTCCTTTTTAAAACTTTCATTAAAAATAGATCCTTCATTTTGTCTGTACTCATATAACGTTTGTATAAAATTTTCATCTTCTTTATTTCAAACTCACCTCTAATTTGGTCTGCAATAGACATATTACTCCCTCCTTCCATTTTGTTTGTGTGTGATGTTAACTCTGTAAAAAGTCATTGTCAAGTTGTTTTGAAATATTATCCAAATATTGAAATATAAGCATTTGTAAATGATAAAATATAATTTTTTAAACCTACATCTAGCAGGAAGGATAAAAAAGTCAGAGCCTTTACTATAGATGACCAAAAGAAATTTTTAAATGTAGTATTAGATGAAAAGAACAATGTAAAATACAAACATCAATTATTACTTTCTATGTACTCAGGAATGAGAATGGGCGAAATCAATGCACTAGATGTTGATGATGTAGACTTTGAAAATAATATCATTAAAGTAAGACGTACTCTTACCAAAGATGAATACGATAAAACTGTTATGGGGAATACTACAAAAAATTATGGGACATCATGATCTACGAACTACTCTTGAAGTTTACTGTGATGTATTTGCAAATTATGAAAAACAACATAGTGTTCAAACATATAGTTATTTAAAAGAAAATGATTTATTAGTAACAAAACCTGATGAAACAAAAGAAACAATGCCTAAAGAGGAAATAGATAAAATAGTTAATAAATTAAAAGATATGTATCAAAAACAAGATGACAATCTAATTAAAATTTTGAAATTAGTAGCTTAAAAACAAATCAAACTATACTTAAAAATCAAGGTCAAAAAGCCTTGATTTTTTCTTATTTCGTACAGTCGTTGTACGGTCGTGCGAAACATATTTGAACATTTATGAAAGTATGCCCAAAGGTATGTATTTTTCACAAACTTTGAAAAATGGCGAAAATATAGGGCTTTCACAGTTGTTCAGATACCTTTCACATCTGTTGAAAACCCTTAATATTGGCTCCTTTGCGTAGGACGTATTCGAAAAGTCTAACGCAAAAAAGTTACTTATTTCCGTTTCAAATGTAGTTATAACAATAATTTGCAAGAAGTGTACCCACAATTCGGTGTTTTTTGCTATTAACTATGTTTTTAATTTAACATAAAATTTTAGGTTTGGCAATACTTTTTAAAAATTTAATTTTGTCTTCTTAATTTTGTCTAAATCAGTTCTAATTTATATAACCTTTGTATTTTTTGTTCTTTATTGTATGTATCAATATCAGAAACATATTTCCACCCAAACTTTTCATATAAATTTATATGTTTTGTATATAACCATAATTCATTAGAATTTATATTATTTCGTGCATTTTCTTTTATACTTTCCATTAGTTTCCTACAAACTCCATTATTTCTATATTCTTTATCTACATATACATTGGCAAGCCATGGATATATATCAGGTCTAACAAATAAATCTTCATACGAAAATTGATACAAACCTACAATTTCGTTATTTATAAATGCTCCATAAGTTTGTGGTAATCTATTTTCTTGTAAACTGTATTTAATAAACTCTTTTACTTGTTCAAATGTACGCATTTCATCTTTTCCCCACCACTCATACATCCACTCTGTTATTTTATTAAGATTATTTTCATTTATCTCAGTTATTTTCTTTATTTCAATTTCTTCCATTCATCTCATTCCTTTATCAATCTATAATTCCATCTTCTTTCATCATTATTACGCTTTTTTCGTGAGAATCCTCATCTTCTGATATATTTATGAACTTGTTATTCCATAATTCTACCTTTTCATCACATAAACTGATACTAAATATCTTGGGTTTACCCTCAAATATGTCTTTATGTTCTTTTTCATTATAATAATATTCCCCTAGATCCATATTTCTTTTGTAAAATACCTGTGCTTCACTATTCCAGATTTCAAAAGTATATAGTCTCAAATACTTCTTATTCAGAGTCTTTGCCATTTCAATTGTATAATCTAGTATTTGTTTTCCATATCCTAATTTTCGATATTCTTTCTTTATTCCAAACCAACTTAACCATACTGTATCTGAATATTCTGGAATTTCATAAATGCCTGTTACTCCAACTGGTATATCTTCCATATAAGCTATATATCCTATGTACAAGTCTTTTCTTTCTCCTGTGATTTTCGATTTATATACTGAATATGCACTTGAATTAGGAAAAATCTCATATTGTAACTTTGCTACTACTTTTATATTATCTTTGCTTATTTCTTCAAATCGTAACTTTTTTATTATTTTGCAATTTTGTTTTATTCTTTCTTTTCCTGATATTGATTCATAAATATTTAATATTTCATCAATAATCATACTTTCATCATCTTTTATATTTGAGAATAAATAAGGTGTATATATGACATCGAACAAAAATAAATCAAAATTTAATTTTTTAAAGCCTATTTTTTCATAGAAATTCTTTCTTTTTTCTCTTAATAAATTTTCTTCTATATTTTTGCCTAATCCAACTTTTTCAATCTCTATAAAAATACCACTATTCTCTCTTTCCTGTTCTAATAGAATTTGTAATGCTTTAGTACCAAATTTGTTATTTCTATATTGTGGCAATATAGCTAAATAATCTAAAACAGCATATCCCTTATCTTTAACTTTATTTAATATCATAAATCCAATTATTTCATTTTTGTATAAAATTTCTATAATTCTTGTATAGTGCTTTTCATAAGATGATTGTAATAGTTCTAACGGTTTTCTTTCATCTTCTGGAAATATCTTTAAATAATATGAATATATATCTTCTTTAAATTTGTCTATGCCTATATCTTTTAATTTCATATCTTCCATAATTGTTTATTTTTCTCCTATTAATTTCTTTCAATTATTATATCTGCAACTGTCAAATTAGTTTCATTTGTTACATTACCTATAATTGTTTTAGCAACATCACTAGGTTTCATAAATGTAGATTGTTTTTCTTCTGATACATAATCTCTACTATTTTTATAAAATTCTGTATTTATTCCACCTGGATATACTCCTATTACTTTTACACTTGTACCTTTATATGCTACTTTTAAACTTTCTGTATATCCTCTTTCTCCCCATTTTGTAGCACAATATACCGCTTCTTGTTTATTTCCTCTTAATGCTGCAGATGACATTATATTTACTATTTTTAAGTCTTTTTCTTCTTTTACTTTTAAAGTTTCTGTTGAAAACAAAATCATACCTTGCAAACCTTTAAAGCATTTATCTTATTGCCTGATATTTCCCAACACTTATGGTTGGGCTGTTAACCAGCCATGCGAATATTCTTTTCCATTTGGTGACTGAAAGAAATATGTTCTTTGTGTTAAAATAATTTTGAAGAAAAAAATCTTTAACCAATTGAAAGGGGTATCT